>JAHELO010000074.1 GCA_024644145.1 Christiangramia sp. | reverse complement strand
GTCCTCTGAAATAAGCAATGCTTTTCCTGCCGGGCATTCCACTTTTTTATTGATCAAAATGATAGTAGCAGCAGATTCTAAAGCTTTATCATAATATTTTGGATGATCTACAAAAACAATATCGCCTGGTGTAACCACATGGATCTCATTCATTCCCAGAACCGGGAACTCAGGATCACCATCATAATCACAACCAATTAATCCTGCTATTTCTTTAAGCGAATGTTTCCGGGGGAATTTCATTTAAAACAAGTTACTCCTTAATTCTTTCCTTGTATGTTCCTTTTTCGGTCTCGATCTTGATCTTATCTCCCTCATTTATAAAAAGAGGTACATTAACTTCAAAACCTGTCTCCACAGTCGCTGGTTTGGTTGCATTTGTGGCAGTATTCCCTTTAACTCCTGGCTCGGTATGGGTAACCTCCAAAACTACACTTCCCGGCATTTCTACTGAAAGGGGCATATTATCCTCGGTATTGATAAGGATAGTAACTACTTCTCCTTCTTTAAGGAGTTTAGGCATATCTAAGGCATTTTCTGTAAGCCTTATTTGCGTATAATCTTCTACATTCATAAAATGCCAGAATTCCCCATCTTCATAAAGAAACTGAAACTTATGTGTTTCAACCCTGATATCCTCAATTTTATGACCTGCAGAAAAGGTATTTTCCAGAACCTTACCAGTGGTAACACTCTTTAATTTAGTTCTCACGAAAGCCGGTCCTTTACCGGGCTTTACATGAAGAAATTCAACAATTTTATAAATATCGTGATTGTACCGAATACACAATCCGTTTCTAATATCGCTGGTTGTAGCCATCTTTACTTTTAATTTGAGCTGAAGTATCCCTTCATGATACCTCTTTGTGAGTTTTTAATAAATTCTAATATTTCATCTCTTTCAGCCGTAGCCTGCATCTCTGCTTCAATAATTGCCACTGCCTGAGAGTTATTATAATTTTTCTGATACAATATTCTGTAAATATCCTGGATCTCCCTAATTTTTTCAGTAGTGAATCCTCTTCTTCGCAGCCCGATGGAATTGATCCCTACGTAACTCAAGGGCTCTCTACCCGCTTTTACAAAAGGAGGTACATCTTTTCTAACCAAGGAACCACCGGTTACAAATGCGTGATTTCCAATACTGCAAAATTGCTGAATAGCTGCCATTCCTGCAAGAATAACATGATCTCCCACGTTAATATGTCCGGCTAATGTACTGTTATTTGAAAATATACAATTATCACCTACAATACAATCGTGGGCGATATGGCAATATGCCATAATCCAGCAATTGTTACCAATCACTGTTTTCATTCTGTCGGTTGTCCCCCTATTAATGGTCACACATTCTCTAATGGTTGTATTGTCTCCAATAACGGTAAGAGTATCTTCATCATTGAATTTCTTATCCTGAGGAACAGCGGAAATTACGGCCCCGGGAAAAATACTACAATTTTTACCGATGCGCGCACCTTCCATAATACTTACGTTGGAACCAATCCAGGTACCTTCTCCAATCACTACGTTATTATGTATAGTCGCGAAAGGTTCAATTACAACATTTTTTGCAATTTTAGCTCCCGGATGTACATATGCTAAGGGTTGGTTCATTCTATTTATTTTGATTTAACTATTTGTGCCATTAAAACGGCTTCTGTGGCTAATTGTCCATTTACATAGGCGTAACCCTGCATCTGGCAAATACCTCTCCTTATTGGAGCTAATAATTCTAATTTAAATACCAAAGTATCTCCCGGCACTACCTGTCTCTTAAACCTAACATTATCAATTTTCATGAAAAAGGTCAGGTAATTTTCCGGATCTGGTACAGATTTTAAAGCAAGTATCCCTCCGGTTTGTGCCATAGCCTCGACCTGGAGTACACCGGGCATAACCGGTTTTCCAGGAAAGTGCCCAACAAAGAACGGCTCATTCATGGTTACGTTCTTCATCCCGATAACATGTGAATCTGTCAACTCATAGATCTTGTCTACCAGTAAGAATGGAGATCTATGAGGTAATGTATCCATAATATCATTCACATCCATTAATGGTGGCTGGTTGAGATCTATCTTAGGTACATTATTTCTTTTTTCTGCTTTAATAACCTTAGCCAGTTTTTTTGCAAATTCTGTATTTACATGATGACCAGGTTTTGTTGCAATGATCTTCCCTTTTATACGGGTTCCAACCAAGGCTAGATCACCGAGAACATCCAAAAGCTTATGTCTTGCAGCTTCATTTGGGTAATGCAAATTAAGGTTATCCAGAATTCCATTCGGCTTTACAGAAATTTCATCCCTGTTAAAAGCAACCCTAAGTTTCTTAAGAGTTTCCTCACTTATTTCCTTATCCACATACACAATGGCATTATTCAGGTCTCCTCCTTTAATAAGGCCATGCTCTAACAATGTTTCAATTTCATGTAGAAAGCTAAAGGTTCTGGCATCGGCAATTTCAGATTTAAATTCAGACAGGTGTTCAATCGAAGCATTTTGAGTGCCAAGAACTTTAGTACCAAAGTCCACCATGGTGGTAACCTGATATTCGTCTGCCGGCATGGCTATAATTTCACTTCCGTTATCGTCGCGGTAGCATATGATCTGATCTACAATATATTCATCTCTATCAGCCTCCTGCTCTACAGTCCCGGCCTTTTCCAAAGCCTCAACAAAGAATTTAGAAGAGCCGTCCATAATAGGAGGTTCAGATGCATTTAATTCTATATACAGGTTGTCTATTTCCAGACCTACACAGGCGGCCAGAACATGTTCAGAGGTCTGGATGGTAACTCCATTCTTATCCAGATTTGTTCCTCTTTGCGTGTTTACAACATAACTAACATCTGCTTCCACCTCAGGCATTCCTTCAAGGTCTGTACGCCTGAACACATAGCCTGTATTTTCAGGAGCAGGTTTAAATGTAAGCTTAACTTCCTTACCTGTATGCAGGCCAACACCTTCAAGAGATACTTCCTCCTGAATAGTTCTTTGTTTTGAAATTCTATCAGCCATTATTCATTTTTTTTTCTAGTTGGTGTATAATATTCATAGTTTGAGGCAGATTCTTAAAGTGTATATAAGATTTATTATAATCACTGTATCCTATTGCAGGAGATCCCTGTAACATTTCGTCATCTTTAATATCACGGCCAATTCCCGATTGCGCCTGAATCTTAACACGATTCCCAATTGTTAAATGACCGGCTATTCCAACCTGCCCACCTATCAGGCAGTTCTTTCCGATTTTTGTTGAACCGGCTATTCCGGTTTGTGCTGCAATAGCGGTATGCTCTCCAATTTCTACATTATGAGCTATTTGAATATGATTATCCAATTTCACTCCTTTTCTAATAATGGTAGATCCTAAGGTGGCCCGGTCTATAGTAGTTGATGCACCAATATCTACATGGTCTTCTATTACCACATTTCCTATTTGAGGCACTTTACTGTATTCACCTGTTTCACCAGGGCTAAAACCGAAACCGTCTGCACCAATTACCGCACCACTATGTATGGTCACATTATTTCCTATAAGACTTTCAGAATAAATTTTTACACCCGCAAAAATGCTTACATTATCGCCGATCTTTACATTATCACCAATATAGGCATTAGGGTAGATCTTTACATTACTCCCAAGTTTCACATTGTCTCCTATATAGGAAAAGGCTCCAAGATACAGGCCTTCACCATATGTAGCAGAGTCAGAAATATGACTGGGTTGATCTATTCCCGATTTATTAAGTTTTATCTGATTATAATATTCCAGTAAGGTAGAAAATGCTTTATAAGCATCTTTTACTTTAATTAGGGTAGTATTTACAGGTTCTTCTACCTCAAAGCTTTCATTAATAATCGTAATGGAAGCATTAGTGGTATATAAAAATGAGGTGTATTTGGGGTTGCTTAAAAAAGTCAGGGAGCCTTTAGCCCCTTCTTCGATCTTGGCAAGCTCTGAAACTTCCACTTCAGGATTCCCCTCAACCTGACCTTCCAATATTTCGGCAATTTGCGCTGCTGTAAACTTCATTCTGGCAAAAGTAAAAAAAATGAGTTAATCTTTAACTTTTGGATAACACATATAGTATTTGGTAACTGTATTTGTGAGTGCTTTTAGATTAAATTGATCTGAAACCTTCACAACGTCATTAATCTTACCGTTCTTGTGCAGGATATTAATATTATCGTTTTCCCGTTTATATGCCAGGTTAGCTATCTCACCTTCAAATACGAAATAAGATGCTTCTTTTTCTGAAATATTATATTTCTTCTGAAGAGCCATGGAGCGTTTTTCCAGCTTTTCTTTCGAAGGTCTTTTCTTCTTGATCTTAACTTTTAGAAGGTCCCTGTTTATAATCATTTCGCATAGATTGCTCAATACAAAATCGTCAGAATACATCCATTCTTTCATGGCAGAAATGACATCATTATCATCAAGCCTCGAAAACATATTAACGGTTTCAGGGTCAAAATTTTCCTGTGTTACCTTATTTTCAAGAAAATACATCAGGCAACCACTCGCATGTAACCTATGTCCTTGGCCAATAAGTTCCTTCGCTCTTTTTAGCACCCTAATTAGTAATTGTTCGGCTACCAGGCTGGTCTTATGCAAATAGACCTGCCAGTACATAAGCCGGCGTCCAATAAGGAATTTTTCGACAGAATAGATCCCTTTCTCTTCCACCACCAATTCATCATTCACAACATTAAGCATGGTGATAAGGCGCTCACTATTAATATTACCTTCCACCGCGCCGGTGTAAAAACTGTCTCTTTTCAGGTAATCCAGACGGTCCATATCCATCTGACTTGAGATAAGCTGATTCATAAATTTACGCTCATAACTGCCTTTGAAAATCCTGATTGCCAGCGTTAAACTTTGGTTAAAGTTTGAATTCATTTCCTCCATAAATAAGAGCGAAATGGTTTCATGATCCACCCCTTCCACCAGGCTATGCTCCATAGCATGACTAAAGGGACCGTGACCTATATCATGCATTAATATAGCAATCAATAAAGCTTCCTCTTCCTTATTTGAAATCTCAACTCCCTTATACCTAAGCACTCGCACTGCTTTTTGCATAAGATGCACACATCCCAGTGCATGATGAAACCTGGTATGATGGGCCCCCGGATATACCAGATATGATAAGCCCATTTGTGATATCCGGCGTAATCTTTGAAAGTAAGGATGTTCAATTATTCTAAAGATCCGCTCATTGGGGATGGTAATAAAACCGTAAATTGGATCGTTTAATATTTTAAGTTTAGTTTGTGAAGCCAAGCTTTAATTTTCTAAAATTTCAAAACAAAGATACATATATGAAATGAGCCACGATAATAACTTATACTTTAGAAAGATAGTTATGGCTGGCTGCATTTTTTTAAGAATTTTAAATACATAATTACTTTATGAATAATATCAAAATTTTATGGGTGGACGATGAAATAGATCTGCTGAAACCTCACATAATGTTCCTCGAAGCAAGAAACTATGAAGTTACAACCTGTAAAAGTGGAACGGAAGCCTTAGAGCAAATTGAAAATGAGAATTTTGATATTGTTTTCCTGGATGAAAATATGCCCGGCTTAACCGGTTTAGAAACGCTTGCAGAGATCAAAGAAAAAAGGGAGACTGTTCCTATTGTCATGATCACGAAAAGTGAAGAAGAATATATAATGGAGGAGGCAATTGGCTCTAAAATAGCCGATTATCTTATCAAGCCTGTAAATCCTAACCAGATTCTTCTAAGTATCAAAAAGAACCTGGACCACTCCAGACTTATTTCAGAAAAAACGACTTCAAATTACCAGCAGGAATTCAGAAAGATCGCTATGGAAATGTCCCAGGTGAATTCTTATGAAGAATGGGCAGAATTATATCAAAAACTTATTTACTGGGAGATACAACTGGAAGAAATTGAAGATTCAGGAATGTTCGAGATCCTGGAATCTCAAAAGCAGGAAGCCAACAACCAATTTTTCAAATTCTTATCGAAAAATTACCAAAGCTGGTTTGAAAAGGAAGCTGAACCACCGGTTATGTCACATACCTTATTTAAAAAGAAGATCCTTCCTGAATTAAAAAGAGATCAGCCTACCCTTTTAGTAGTGGTAGACAATCTAAGGTATGACCAGTGGAAGACCCTTGAACCAATTATTAATACCTATTATAAAAAAGAAAAGGAAAGCGCCTATTACAGTATTCTTCCCACGGCCACTCAATACGCCCGTAATGCGATATTTTCTGGTCTTATGCCAAGTGAAATGGAAAAACTCTTTCCTAAATACTGGAAAAATGATACCGAAGACGGAGGTAAAAATTTATTTGAGGCCCAGTTCCTGGAGGAGCAATTGAAACGCCTGGGTTCAGATCTTAAATTTGAATATCACAAGATCAGCAGTTTAAAAGCTGGCAAAAAGCTTGTAGACAATTTTAAGACTCAAAAGTCCAATGATTTAACCGTTGTTGTCTATAATTTCGTTGATATGCTTTCCCATTCTAAAACTGAAATGGAAGTAATCAAGGAACTGGCATCCAATGACAAATCTTATAGAAGCCTTACCCAGAGCTGGTTTAAGAATTCACCCTTATTGGAAATTATTCAAAAGGCTCAGCAAAGCGGATTTAAACTCATCATTACTACAGACCATGGGACAATAAATGTTAAGAATCCATCGAAAGTAATAGGTGATAAAAATACCAGCCTGAACCTCAGATATAAAACTGGCAAGAGTTTAACCTATGAGAATAAGGAGGTATTAGCTATTGAAGATCCCAAATCTGTCTACTTACCCACCATCAATATGAGCAGCTCATATATATTCGCCAAGGAAGATTTGTTCTTTGCTTATCCGAATAATTATAATCATTATGTGAGTTATTACAAGAATACCTATCAGCATGGTGGTATTTCCCTGGAAGAAGTTGTAATCCCGTTTGTAGTCCTCAATCCAAAATAATCGACGAAAAGCACTTTTTCATCGCTGTAATACACGGTTGCAAAATCTACCAAACTGATTATCAGTAAGATGAAGTAGTTTATCTATTTTTTATCTATATTTACAGTCCCGAATCTAACTTATTGATATTATGGAGTTAACCTACAAACTTCAACAACTGGATATAGCCGTAGATTATATTCTAAAGAATACAAAGAGTAAGACTTTACTCTTTTACGGCGAAATGGGTGCTGGAAAGACCACTCTTATAAAAGAGCTGGTAAAAGCACTGGGCGTGGCCGATGTGGCTTCAAGCCCTACATTCTCATTAGTTAATCATTACGAATCTCAGGAAGGCCCTGTTTATCATTTTGATTTTTACAGGAT
>JAHELO010000073.1:3240-7498 GCA_024644145.1 Christiangramia sp. | reverse complement strand
TTTTATAGAACAGGGAAAATTATTTATAATGCCTTGGATATAAGAAAGGCAGAATACAAAAGATAGGTGATTAAAAGTAAGAGAGCCTCCCAGCGGTCCAGCATCTTTCGACCTCCCGTGAACATAAATATCATCAGGACAACGGTACCTCCCATCAATACATATAGATCTGTGTTAAACATTGGGTCGTAAGCCAGGGGTCTAACCAGGGCACTAGACCCCAGAATTAAGAGCATATTAAAAATGTTAGAACCTATAATATTGCCAACCGCAATATCTGCATTCTTTTTTATGGCAGCCATAACAGATGTCGCCAACTCTGGCAGGGATGTTCCTGCTGCCACGATAGTAAGCCCTATTATCTTTTCGCTTATTCCAAAAAAGCCGGCAATAATGGATGCACTATCAACCACCAGTTTCCCCCCGCCTACAAGGCCGGCTAATCCAATTATTATTAACAAGGCAATCCTGGCAGGTGTTTCGGATACTTCAACAGGCATATCTATAACCGGTTTTTTAGCCAGTTGTTGTTTTATATAAAGGAGAAAGGCTCCGAAAAGAACCAGAAGTAATATTCCATCAAATCTGTTTAGCACAGAGAGATCGGTAAAGAAACTATTTGCAAGTACGTAGAATATTAGTACTGTAACCAGGGAAATGGGAATCTCCTTTTTAATAGTGCTTTCCTGCACAACTAACGGACTTATAAGCCCGGTAATTCCGAGAATTATAAAAAGATTAAAGTTATTACTGCCTATCACGTTACCAAACACCAATTCTTCCCGTCCCTGAAAAGCTGCTACAGTATTAACTATAAATTCAGGTGCTGAAGTCCCGAATGCTACAATGGTTAAACCGATGATAAGATCTGATACATTTTTTTTCTTCGCCAATATGGAGGCTCCATTAATTAACCAGTCGGCTCCTTTTATGAGCAAACCAAATCCCAGGATCAAAAGGATGAAATTAATTATCATTCTAATAGATTAATAAAATCAGGCCGCCGAGGAAATCGTTGGTTTAAAGCTCAAAAGATTCTGAATAACTTCATTGAGTTTTTGAGCGTGTAACAACTCATTCTCCTGACAGTAGGAGCGATTGTGATCGTATAATATAATATCTGTAATTTCACCATCAACACCTTCCAGGCGAAGTATAATGATTTGTAAGATCTCATCCTTACGGCTCCTTTTGTTGATATATTTATATTCACTTAAAATACTACTATTTCCAATGGTTCGAAGATCAACCACGTGAACCACTACTGCATCAATTTGCTGGACCAATAATAATTTATTCTTCTTAATGTCAATCCCCACCAGATTCCTGTTCCAGCTATCTAACCACTCCAGGTTTAAATTATTTAACTGGGCTAAATGATCAAACTTCTTTTTTAAAGAACTGGTCTCATGCTTAGCCTTAAATATGAACAATGCATAAGGCACCAGCACAAGCAGCAGGATTACTGCATTAACAACATTTGTATCTATTTTCATCTTTTCTATATTTGATTACACGGTGTTTTTATCACCTAATGCTATATCAAATGTAGACAAGAGTTTAGTTAAGGGATCGCCAATTCTTTGGCTGTCAAAAAATTGTTTCAATTAAGAACATGAGCCGCTAAAACTTAAATTTAATCTTATTATTCAGGCAGAAGATGACGCACCAGTTTCTACCAATTATACATTCCTGGAAACAAATATCCAGGCAAGGATTCTACCGAACGAAAAACACTCCTAAAACACTGATTATTATGTAATTGTGAAATTATTATTAAAATGTAAAAGTGATGCAATTTCATATTACATTTGGTCAGTTAAACAATTAATATTCATTTAAAAATGAAAAAATCAATTATGACCGTTGCCGCAATCGCGATGGTTTTAAGTTTTACATCTTGCAAAGAAACTTCTGCTCAGACAACAGAAGAAAAAATAGATGAGACAGCTATTTCTATTGATACCGAAGAAGAGGTCGTAGAAGAAGAAATAGAAACTGAAGTAGAGTTAGACACCACTAATCAAATTGATAGTTTGGAGAATACATCTACTGAAGCTACAAATTCTGAAAAAGAATAATTGTTAGATAAATAATGGAAACATTATTTACCGGCCGTGACAAATGTCACGGCTTTTTTTATTGGTTTTGAAAAAGTGAGGTTTTTAGATCTAAGAAATAATGAAAGGGGCTTATATGATTGTTATTACAATTATTAGCAATTATCCATATTCTCATAAAATACCCTTTTGAAAAATTTTTACACCAAACCGTTGTTTATTTTAACCAGTATATTATATTTGGTTCAATCTTTCCCTACGAAGTAGTATCAACCATTTATTAATTTTATTTAATTATTATGAAAAAACTATTATTTTTTTCAATGGGATTCCTATTCCTATTCGCTAGTTGTTCTACCAATAAATCCATAGGAAATGGAGCATACAGTGACATTAGTCTTGTACGAGACGCTCAAGACTATGAATTAAAACGACTAAAAGAAGTAAAATCTGAAAGTAAAGCGATTTTTGGGATACCCCTCAGTAAAACTTCTGAAAAGGAAGGAATGATTTTTAGATTTAATGGTATTGATGTTACAGCAAAAAAGAAAATATGGCCCATCCTATCGATGGTGGCTATTAGTGTTGTAACTGGTAACTTAATAAATGAAACTGTAGGGTTAAATGATCAAGGAGAATATAAATTAGGTTTACCGTTGTCTTCAGCGATTGCTGTTCCATTTTCAGGAGCCATTAATAATCAAATATGGTCAGATGCTTCTTTTAGCAATGCAGCCTGGAACGCCAATAGCGAACTGTTAACCGAGAACCCCGATATTGATATTTTCTTAAATCCAAAATATGAAATCAAGGCCAAGAATGGAATTTGGACTCAAAGTGTTCAGTTAAAAACCAATGTTATGGGAGCCCGCCTTCATACCGATGAATACTTAGCCGAAAAAGAGAAATAAGTAGGTTACTAGAATTGGTTTTATTCTTACATAATTAAAAGTCCACCCATAAAAGGGTGGACTTTTTACATATAAATACATTATTTAAGGATGAAGAGTACTACTTACCTTCTTCCAATAAAAAAACCACCTCTTTTGAAGGTGGTTTCGTTCTAGTAGCGGGAACTGGACTCGAACCAGTGACCTTCGGGTTATGAGCCCGACGAGCTACCTACTGCTCTATCCCGCGATATTGGATGACAAATATAAGGCGCTTTTTAGTTTCCCACCAAACTTTTTTAAGGGAAATTCTTACTCACTTATCCAGGCAATAGCTTCCAGCCTGTCCCTCAGCCTATAAGTACGAATATTTATATCAATAAATTTATTATTAAGCTTAATGAGTCTTCTCACCCAGGCATAATCTGTAACAATGGCCATGCGAACAATGTTTTTTTGATTCTTATTTCTAAACAGAATACACTCAAGAAAATGCTTCAGGGGAATTTTATTATCGGCCATGATTTCACAAAAGAGATGTACCGGTCCATGCTTCTCAATTCTTTCCTGAATACTGTTTTCTATTTGGTTGAGATCTTCCTTGGTGACGTCGCTGTCTATCATAAATCCAACAACGTGATCTGCCAGGTCAAAACTTATTGCCATAATTCCGCTTTTGACCTAAAAATAGCGAAATTTAATCTTTCTCGAAAAGCGGTGGATTACTGGCCTATTTCCTGGGATTCAAAGGCTATAAGTTCATTATCCTCAAACCTTATCCTTATTTCCATAGGACGGCAACAAACTTCACAATCTTCAATATAAGACTGCTCCTGGATGGAAGGATCCAGCAGAACTGAAATTTGCTCCCAGCAGTAAGGACATTGAAAATAGTGCTCGAACATAATTATGAGCTTAAAGTTCTACGTTTAGTAACTGGCCGGTTAACTGCAACAACTGTAATTCTGCAAGTTTCGCATCGTATTTTGCCAGGTTAAGACTGGTGCGGGCATCTAAAAGATTTATTTGCGCCTGCCTGAATTCTATAGAAGTGATTCTACCCAGCTTATATTGCTCTTCTGAACGGTTGAAATTATCCAGATTGGTCTTTACGTTTTCCTCCTGAACCTGAAGGATAAATAATTTATTGCGATAATTACCAACCGCGTTCGCTATATCCCTCCTAATGCCGGTTTCCAGCTGTTCTTTTATGATCTGCTGATTTTTATATCTAATCCTGGAGTTCTGAACCAAAACGCTCGTTCTCCCTCCGTCAAAAAGATCCCACCTTAAACTTACGCCTGCAGA
>JAHELO010000073.1:0-3162 GCA_024644145.1 Christiangramia sp. | reverse complement strand
TAAGGTCCACCACCGGAAGATATCCAGATTTGTTGATCTTGATATCATATTGACTTATTTCCAGATCCTGATCTATTTGCAAAAGGGAAACATTATTGGCTTCAGCCTGATCTATATAACTCTCCAGCTCAAGATTTGATATAAAATTCACCGTGGTATCTACCGCAAAACTACTCTCGGTCACCTCTCTGTCTAAAAGGACATTCAGATCCCTTTTAGTATTGCGTAATTGCTGTTCTGTTTCCAGAAGCGCTATACTATCATTATTCACATCTACCCTGGCATTTAGAACCACTAAATTATTAGCCTGGCCGTATTCAAACTGGTATTGAGCCCGGGTCACCCTGTTCCTGGAAATTCCAAGGGTCTCCTTCAGAACATTTACATTTTCAGACAAACGCGCAATCTCATAATACACGCTCATGATTTGTAGCACTGTATTCTCTACGGTTTCCCTGGCTTCCAGTCTCGAAAGGTCATATTGCTCCTTCAGGCTCTTATAATTGTAATACCTGCCTAAACCATCAAATAAGGTATACCCAAGATTTACCGAAGCCGAATATGAATTGTTTTCTACACCATTCTGGTTTAGCACATTGCCTTCATCAGTCTCTGTAATCCTGTCATTAATATCATAGTTGGCACCAGCAAGCCCGGTCAAGGAGGGTAAATAACCTGAATTGAGAATACTCTGGTTGTTCTCTGCTATTTCTATGTTGTTATTCGCCAGTCTGATTCCAAAGTTTGCTTCCAGTGCCCTGGCAATAACTTCTTCTTTGGTTAACATCTGCTCCTGCCCATAGATGGCGCAGGAAGAAAGAACGGTAAGAATAAGGAGTAGTCTAGGTAATACTTTCATGTGCTTCTTCTTCTTTTTTCTCTTTAATAGCTCTTTCCATGTCTTCTTTAGACGGTTTTTCGCCGGTTCTCAGCCATCTTCCCCCAACTTTAATGCTGTTACTTATAGAGATTAATAATGGCAACAATAACAAGGTTAAAATAGTAGCCACCGCGATCCCGTATGAAATGGATATTGCCATAGGTTTTAAAAACTGTGCCTGCCTGCTTTTTTCCAGCAGTAATGGCGCGAGCCCGGCGATGGTGGTTAAGGAGGTTAAGAATATAGCCCTAAACCTGGACCTTCCGGCTTCATACAACGCCTTTTTAAAGTCCATCCCTTCCCGAAGGAAACTATTATATTTTCCTATTAACACCAGACCATCATTAACCATAATCCCCACTAAGGCAATAATACCTAAGGCAGATAATACATTGATAGGGAAATCATGAAGCCAGTGACCCCAGGCTACTCCAATTACACTGAAGGGGATCATGATCATTAATAACAATGGCTGGCTGTAACTTCTAAAGGTAAATGCAATGGTTGCATAAATAAGGAACAATATGATGGGTATCACCGCGGCTGCAGAGCTAGAAAGCTTGGATGCCTCCCGGTTCTGACCTTCATAAGAGACTGTTATACTTGGATATTTTTCCAGGATTGACGGAATTACATTGGCCCTAAGATCTTCCAGAATTTCTGTGGAACTGCCGTTGGGATCTTCCATATCTGCAGAAACTCTGATCTCTCTCATCCCGTCCAGGTGACTGATAGATTCGGTCCCGCGAACTATTTCATAACTGGCGATCTCGTTAAATGGCACTCTTTGCCCTGAAGGGGTTAGAAGTCGCATCTCATCCAGGTCGTTAATAGAGGAACGGTTTTCAAGGTCGTATCTCACCCATACCCGAATTTCATCCTGGCCTCGCTGGAATCGCTGAGCCTGGGCACCAAAAAACCCATTTCTAATCTGGCTCATTACTTCTCCTAGATCGAGACCAAGCGCATAGGCATTATCCTTTAAATTTACGTTGATCTCTTTGATCCCCTGCGGATCATTATCTGTAACATCTTTTAAAAGGGAATTATTCTCCAGGTTCTGCTTAAGCTCTTCCTTAGCTGCTTCCAGTTCGCTAAGATTATTTCCCAGCAAGGATACTGAAACTGGGGAACCACCAAAGTTCCCTCCAGAACCGAAAGTCAGGTTTTCCACTCCATACACTGGCCCAACCTCATCCCGAATGGCATTAGTGATCTCTGGTGAACCGAAATCTCGCTCTTCCCCGGGCAGTAGATTAACCTGAAGAGAAGCCTTATTATTTCCGGGACCTACTCGTTTAATTATATTTTCCACAACCGGTTTATTTCCGGTTTGTTTCTCTGTAAATTCCTCATTTACCCTCCATGCCGCAGCCTCAACCATAGAAATAATAGAATCTGTACGTGCGGGATTTACACCCTCAGGCATCAATAGATCTATACTTACACGGTCACTGGCAATACTCGGGAATAAAGTTACCCTTATCCAGTTACCACCAATAGCTCCAATGGTTAGAACAAGAACAGTTACCAGAATGGCCAGCGCAAGAACCTGCTGTGATAACACAAATCTTAAGGCCGGACTATAGATATGATCCCGCATATAAGACATAGCGCGGTCACCATAACTATTGGCAACTTTCATTTTCTCAAAAAATTTGGCGATCCCGCTTTTTGGCTTCCCGTTAGGGTCACTTTTTCTCAAAGCCTTAGAATGGGCAATATGGGCCGGTAATATGACCAATGCTTCTACCAGGGAAATTACCAGGGTTAAAATAACCACTGTGGAAACTTCCCCGAAAAATTCACCTATCCTGCTGTCCAGGAAGAGGAAGGTAGAAAAAGCCAGTACCGTGGTAATAATAGCCGATAATATTGGCGGTACCACTTCCATAGTCCCGTCCAAAGCAGCTCGTATGGGACTTTTACCCATTTCTGAGTGCTGGTAAATATTCTCTGAGATCACGATCCCGTCATCTACCAGGATTCCTATAACAATGATCATCCCGAACAGGGATAGAACATTAATGGTTACTCCCAGTGAGCCTGCAAAAATGAACATCCCTAGAAAAGCTATTGGTAAACCAAAAGCCACCCAGAAGGCAAGGCGTATATTCAGAAATAAGGAGAGAAAGAACAATACCAGCAACATCCCCATTAATCCATTTTCTACCAGCAACTGTGTTCTCTGGCTTAAGGTAATTGAAGCATCACTAACCACATTTAACTGTACATTACTGCTCTTCTGGTTAAATTCTTCAATATATTCATTGATCTTTTCT
>JAHELO010000072.1 GCA_024644145.1 Christiangramia sp. | reverse complement strand
GATACTTAACATAATAGAAAATTTACATTAATTTACTAAAAATCAGTGTAATATATGTTTAGTCTGGCTTAATTTTCTTCCCTCAGACCTTTTAATTTCTATTATTTATAGCTGTAAATGAGTGCCTGGTATGGTTGTAATTGGATATTATTGCCCTGTGCAGAAACCTGATCCAGATTATTCGTTAACAATTCAAGATCTTTTATAGGCTCTGGAATTTCGATCTGCACATTTTCTGACGAAAAATTAAGTAATATCAGCATTTTGTCTTCTTCTAATTTCCTGGTATATGCGTAGACCTGATCGTTATCTGGTAGGATTAATTCATAATCACCGTAAACCAGTACGGGGTTATCCATCCTGAATTTTACCATTTTTCTGAAATAATTCAGGATGCTGTTAGGGTCATTTTGCTGCACCGCAACATTCACCTCCTTATAATTATCATTTACTGGTAACCAGGGGGTGCCATCGGTAAAACCGGCATGTTCAGTAGCATTCCACTGCATTGGGGTACGGCCGTTATCACGGGATAGGAATTTAAGTTCGGCCATATATTGTTCGATGTCGCCACCTTCATTTAACGTTTTTTGATAGCCGTTTTTTGCCACTATATCCTGATACTGGCTGATACTGTCAAAGGCGATATTGGTCATGCCCAGTTCATCACCATAATAACAATAAGGAGTGCCTCTCATGGTTAAAATAAAAGTATTCAACATTTTAGAGGATGCCGCTCGAAATTCAGGGCTATCGTTGCCAAACTTGGAAACCATCCTGGGTACATCATGATTAGCCAGAAAGATGGATAGCCAACCTTCTTTTGCAAATGCACTGTCCCATTGGGTATAGACCTCCTTGAATTCAGATAATTCATATCTGTCCAGACTATTACCCACATCCATCCCTTTAAAATGATAAGCCATCTGCAGTTCGTTCCTGTCTGCATCTACAAGGGAGTGGGCATCTGCAAAGCTGCTTCCTGCACCTTCTGAAACCGCAAATACATCATATTTGCTTAAAACTTCTTTATTTAATTCTTTCAAATATTCATGCAGGTTTGGTCCCATTCCATAATATTTGATCACATCTTTCTCATAGCCTTCAGGTAGGGGAGGGAAGGTGGTATCTTTTGAAACAAATTGAAAAGCATCCAGACGGAAACCATCTACACCTTTTTCTGCCCAGAATTTCATGATATCATATACTTCCTGGCGTACCTTGGGATTTTCCCATTTTAGATCTGGCTGTTTCGCTGAGAAATAATGTAAATAATATGCGTTGGTAATTGAATCATATTTCCAGGCATCGCCTTTGGGATCGAATAAGCTATATCTATAGTTGGGTTTGCCTTTTTCTGCTGGCCACCAGTGATAATAATCACGGTAAGGATTATCACGGGATTTTCTGGATTCCTGAAACCATTTATGCTCGTCGCTGCTATGGTTCACGACCACATCCATTACAAATTTAATATCTCTCTTGTGGAGTTCGCTTAACATGAGATCAAAATCTTCCATGGTACCGAATTCATCCATAATCTCCCGGTAATTGCTGATATCGTAACCGTTATCGGCATTAGGGGAACTATATATCGGGTTAAGCCAGACCATGTTCACTCCCAGGCTGTCTATATAATCCAGCTTTTCGATTATGCCTTTGAGATCGCCCACACCATCACCATCGGTATCCTTAAAACTTCGAGGATAGATCTGATAGATAACCGCCTCTTTCCACCATGTTTTCTGAATTTCAGAAGTGTCCTCAGCACTACTTAAAGATTTTTGCTTTTCATCATTACAGGAGAGAAATAGAATGCAGAAGGAAATAAATAGAAAAATATGTTTCATAAAAAAAGGGATTGAGTTGATAATCAATCCCTAAAGTAGAAAATATAAATCCAATGAGACTTTTTCTATGGAACTACTTCTGTATTTACATAGAATTCCAGATCGTTCACTTTCAGTTCGTCAAGTTCCTCGCCGGTTTGATACGATTGCCAATCGGAGGTGGCAAAAAGCCGAATTTCTTCTTCATCAATTATTACATCTACGGGCATTTTAAAGTTTTCAACATCTGCATTCCAACGGTAGAGAATCTTATCATCTCCCTGTCTCAATTGAAGAACAGGGATAGCAGTATGCCTTAAATACTGATCAAACACTGGTTTTAAATCAACCTCTGTAGCTTTATTGAAAAAATCTTCAGTATCTGCACTTGTGATTGTCTGGTGTTTAAAGGTTTGTGTGTAATCCCTGAAGGTATTCCACCATAACTCGTCATCATCATAAATGCTTCTAATCACATTCAATAGATTGGCACCCTTATGATACATATCACCAGAACCTTCTGCGTTCACGCCATAATCTCCGATAATTGGTTTCATATTCCCAACATTCTTTCTTAAACCTCTCAGGTATTTTAATGCATCCTGTTTTCCCCACCGGCATTCCGTATAGATGGCTTCGGTATAACTCGTAAAGCCTTCATGGATCCACATATCTGCAATATCTCTGGAAGTTATACTATTGCCGTACCACTCATGGCCCGACTCATGAATAATGATAAAATCCCATTTTAGTCCAATTCCGGTGCCTGAAAGATCATTGCCAAGATAGCCTTTAAGATATTTATTTCCGTAGGCTACGGCACTCTGATGCTCCATTCCCAAATATGGGGTTTCTACAAGTTTAAAACCATCTTCCTCGAACGGGTATGGCCCCATTTTTTCATAAAAGCATTCCATCATCTCTTTTACTTCGGCAAACTGAGCTTTCGCTTTTTCCAGGTTATAGGGGAGAACATAATAATCCAGGTCCAGATCTTTATATCGATCAGAAAAATGTACATAATTCCCGATATTGATCATTAGATTATAATTATTTATTGGGTTCACTACCTTCCAGCTCCACTCAGTAAATCCATTTTCCAGATCATTTTTTCCTATTAGGCGACCATTAGAAACATTCATTAAACCTGTAGGGACAGCGATGTCCAGTTGTGCTTTTTCAGGCTCATCGCTTTGATGGTCCTTATTAGGGTACCAGAGGCTGGCTCCGGTTCCCTGCACGGCGAGTCCAATCCATGGATTACCATCATTATCCTGGCTCCATACAAAACCACCGTCCCAGGGAGCATTCTCTGCTATTATTGGATTCCCATGGTAGTAGAATTTAATAGAATCTGTTTTGCCTTTCTTTAAAGCCTCCTCAAATTCAATAAAAACTGCATTATGCCTGCGATTATATTTTAATTTTTTCTCAGCATGCATTATTGAATCGATCTCCATATTCTCAAAGAGATCAAGTTGCATTATTGGCATATCCTCTTCAACCCGGAAACTTATTACATTGGAGCCTGAGATAAATTTCTTATCAGGTTCCACCTTTAGTTTCAAATGATATTTCTGTACGTCGTAACTAGTTCGTTCAGGACGTAAGGATCCTCGTAAAGTATCTGCCTCAGTATAGTTGCTGTGGTTTTTGCCTACCACCTGAGCCTGAATAGAGGCAGTAATAAAGAGGGCAATTATTGAAAAAATTAGTCTAAACATATTTAAAATCAGGTTTGGATTACTCCAAGGTTAAAGTCTTTTTCTATTGGGGCATGATTAGCGGCTTCAATTCCCATAGAGATCCATTTTCTGGTATCTAAAGGATCTATAATGGCATCGGTCCAGATTCGGGCAGCTGCATAGTAAGCTGAGGTCTGGGCGTCATATTTAGCTTTCAGTTTTTCAAAAACCTCTTTTTCCTTTTCCTCATCAACCTTTTCTCCCTTTTTTTCCATAGAAGCGGTTTCAATCTGTGCTAAAACCTTTGCAGCCTGGGTGCCGCCCATTACGGCAAGTTCTGCACTTGGCCATGCCGCGATAAGTCTCGGGTCATAGGCCTTTCCGCACATGGCGTAATTTCCTGCACCATAGGAATTACCTATTATAATGGTAAATTTTGGCACTACCGAATTACTTACAGCATTAACCATCTTAGCTCCGTCTTTAATAATTCCGCCATGCTCACTTTTACTTCCTACCATAAAACCGGTAACATCCTGTAAGAAAACCAGGGGTATCTTCTTTTGGTTGCAATTAGCGATAAAACGAGTGGCTTTATCTGCAGAGTCTGAATAGATAACTCCACCGAATTGCATTTCACCCTTTTTGGTCTTAACAATCTTTCGCTGGTTAGCTACTATACCCACAGCCCATCCATCTATTCTAGCATAGCCGGTTATAATGGTTTGTCCATAACCCTCTTTATATTCTTCAAATTCTGAATTATCTACCAGCCTGTAAATGATCTCATGCATATCATACTGGTCACTTCGTTTCTTGGGTAAAATGCCGTAGATTTCCTCAGGTTTTTCCCTGGGTTTAGCTGGTTTTTTATGGCTAAAACCGGCCTTGTCATAATCCCCGATCTTATCCATTATATTTTGAATACGTGTTAAAGCATCCTTGTCGTCTTTCGCTTTATAATCTGTAACCCCGCTTATCTCACTGTGGGTGGTAGCACCGCCCAGAGTTTCGTTATCTATAGATTCTCCAATAGCAGCTTTTACAAGGTAACTTCCGGCAAGAAAAATACTTCCTGTTTTCTCCACAATAAGAGCTTCATCACTCATAATTGGCAAATATGCCCCGCCGGCAACGCAACTTCCCATAACTGCTGCAATCTGGGTAATACCCATACTGCTCATTACCGCGTTGTTTCTAAAGATTCTTCCAAAGTGTTCTTTATCTGGAAAGATCTCATCCTGCATAGGTAGATAAACTCCGGCGCTGTCTACCAGATATATTATAGGTAATCTATTCTCGATAGCGATCTCCTGAGCTCTCAAGTTCTTTTTTCCTGTGATCGGAAACCATGCTCCGGCTTTAACAGTAGCATCATTGGCGACTACAATACATTGTTTTCCCGATACATAACCCATTTTCACCACCACTCCGCCACTAGGGCATCCACCATGTTCTTCATACATACCGTCTCCGGCAAATGCACCAATTTCGATAGATTTTTCTTTATCATCTAGCAGGAAATCTATTCGTTCCCGGGCAGTCATTTTTCCTTTGGCATGATGCTTCTCGATGCGCTTTTCTCCTCCTCCTAATTTTATTTTCGCCAGCTTTTGTTTCAGGGTTGAAACCAACAGCTTGTTATGATCTTCATTTTTGTTGAAGTTGATATCCATTATATTGAGCTTTTTACAATAAATTGATTATTTTAATGTGATTAATTTTAAATTAATCTTATTTCTGAAGAATTTTTATGAATTTTTCCTCAGAAATGGTTGTTGGCTAAAATACAAAAACACAGCAATTCCTTCTTCTTATTGAAGTATTAAAAATTAAGTGATTTTAGGGTAAAGCAGTAATTATGGCGATGAATAAAAATAGCATTTTTGGATGGGCCTCTTTCCTTACTTTTCTGGTTGGAGCCGCGCTGGTCTTATTGGGAGTCTTGAAATATAAAGAATATGCCATAGGTTTTTCGGTTACTGGGATAGGGTTCTTTTTAATTTCCTGGGTTTTTAATGCCTTGAAAGGACGGGTTTAATAAATAACAATATGAGTCAGGAAATTGCTGTTAAAGAACAAATAATCAGGCATCTTGAAGGGGGAGAAGCGTTTCTTCCTGTTGGTGAATTTCTGGACGATATTTCTTTTACAAAGGTGGGTATAAGGCCCGCGGGTTTACCTTATTCTTTCTATGAAATATTTTATCATATTACTTTCGTACAAAGGGATATACTTGCCTATACCACTACTGTAAATTACCAAGCCCGTACCTGGCCTGGGGACTATTGGCCTGCTTATCCATCTCCGGTTAATGAAACAGCGTGGGAAGAGTTAAAGGCTGAATATTTTGAAGACAGGATGTCATTGAGTAAATTCATAAAGGATGATCAAAATGAATTAATGGCATCGGTATTAAATTCCCAGGAACATTCATTGTTAAGGGAGCTGTTGCTGGTCATAGAGCATACGGCATATCACACAGGGCAATTACAGGTAATTAGAAGATTATTGGATGTTTATGATAATTGAATTCTGTGAAAAATTCAGGATATTTGCAATCCTGAATATTAACGAAACTAAATTTTAAGATATATGTCAGACGATAAAAAAGTAATTTTTTCGATGTCTGGAGTAACCAAGACCTTTCCGAAGGCGAACACTCCGGTATTGAAGAATATTTATTTAAGCTTCTTCTATGGGGCCAAGATCGGGATCTTAGGTTTGAACGGATCCGGTAAATCTACTTTGCTAAATATCATCGCTGGGAATGATCAGAATTTCCAGGGAGATGTGGTGTTTTCTCCTAATTACAGTGTGGGAATGCTGGAGCAGGAACCTAAACTTGATGAGGATAAGACGGTGCTGGAAGTGGTTAAAGAGGGGGTTGCAGAAACTGTTGGAATCCTGGATGAATATAATAAGATCAATGATATGTTTGGTCTGCCGGAAGTTTATGAAGATGCAGATAAGATGCAAAAGCTTATGGATAAGCAGGCTGAACTTCAGGATAAGATCGATGCAAGTAACGCCTGGGAACTTGACACCAAACTGGAGATCGCCATGGATGCCCTGAGAACTCCGGAGCCGGATAAAAAGATCTCTGTGCTATCAGGAGGGGAGAGAAGAAGGGTGGCCCTTTGCAGACTATTATTGCAGGAACCAGACGTACTGTTACTTGATGAGCCTACCAACCACCTGGATGCAGAATCTGTACACTGGCTGGAGCACCATTTGCAGCAATATAAAGGTACCGTGATCGCTGTTACTCACGACCGTTATTTTCTTGATAATGTTGCAGGATGGATTCTGGAGCTGGACAGAGGAGAGGGAATACCATGGAAAGGTAATTACTCTTCCTGGTTGGATCAGAAATCTAAGAGACTGGCACAGGAACAGAAACAGGCCAGTAAACGCCAGAAGACTCTGGAACGAGAACTTGAATGGTCCAGAATGTCGCCAAAAGGAAGACAGACCAAACAAAAGGCCAGGCTTAAGAATTATGACAAACTTTTAAGTCAGGATCAAAAGCAAATGGACGAGAAGCTTGAAATTTATATTCCGAATGGTCCGCGTTTGGGAACAAATGTGATCGAAGCGAATGGCGTAAGTAAGGCTTTTGGAGATAAATTGTTATATGAAGATCTTAACTTTAACCTTCCGCAGGCTGGTATTGTTGGTATAATTGGTCCTAACGGGGCGGGTAAAACCACTATCTTTAAAATGATCATGGGGGAGGAAGAACCAGATAAAGGTAGCTTTACTGTTGGGGAAACTGCCAAGATCGCTTATGTAGATCAAAGCCACGCTAACATAGATCCGGAAAAAACTATCTGGCAAAACTTTAGTGATGAGCAGGAGCTGATCATGATGGGAGGCCGTCAAGTAAATTCAAGAGCTTATCTGAGTCGTTTCAATTTTAGCGGAAGTGAGCAGAACAAGAAAGTTAGTATGCTTTCCGGGGGTGAAAGAAACCGTCTGCATCTTGCAATGACTTTAAAGG
>JAHELO010000071.1 GCA_024644145.1 Christiangramia sp. | reverse complement strand
AAATCCATGATGAATATCCTGGATAAAAGACGTAAAGAAATAATTGACGCCAATAAAAAAGACCTTGAAGCTTTTACCAAAGATGACCAAGCGATGTATGATCGTTTAATCGTTGATGATAAAAAGGTTGATGGCATGATCCAGTCTGTAAAAGAAGTGATGGAACAGGAAGACCCGGTAGGCCAGGTTATAGAACATAGGAAACTGGATACCGGCCTGGACATTACCAATAAAACGGCTCCTTTCGGTAATATTATGATCATTTACGAATCCAGGCCAGATGTAACTATTGAAGCGGCAGTACTTGCTTTTAAAGCCAATAATAAGATCTATTTAAAAGGTGGTAAAGAAGCCATAAACAGCAATAAGATTCTTGAGGAATGCTGGCATGCGGCTCTGGAAGAAAATGGTCTGGGTAAAGAATGGATCAAACTCCTTCATTTAAACCGAACTGAAACTCAGGATTTTCTAAAAAATCCGCCTGAACAATTAGATTTAATTGTACCTCGTGGAGGTGAAAGGCTGATTGCCTTTGTTAAAGAACATGCCACGGGAGCAGTTCTAGTTAGCGGTAGAGGAAATAACTTCCTGTATGTTTCTAAAAATGCAGATTTCGAAATTGCAAAAAAAGTAATGCTCAATGCCAAAATTGATAAAATTTCTGGCTGTAATGCGCTGGACAAGGTTCTTGTAGATAAGAATATTGAAGGGTACGAGTCTAAACTGAAGGAGCTTCAGGAACTATTCACAGATAATAAAGTGAATATTCTGGTTGATGAAGAAGTTTCTAAAGTACTAACAGATGAAGATAAAGTACCTTCAGAAGATACATGGTATGAGGAATTTCTAGCGATGAAGATCGTAATTGGAGCTATTGATGGTTTGGAATCTGCGATAGAAAAGATCAACCAGTATTCCGGTGGTCATTCCGCCTCTATTATAACCAAGGATAAAGACGAAGCCATTACCTTTATGGAACAGGTAGACAGTGCAGCTGTATATCATAATGCTTCCACAAGATTTACCGATGGTGGGCAAATGGGTGTTGGAGCAGAGCTTGCGATCTCTACAGATAAGCTCCATCATAGAGGACCTTTAGGATTAAAACAATTGGTTACTAATAAATACTATGTCCTGGGAGAAGGTCATGTAAGAGTGTAGCATTTACACAAACTAATTAGATAAAGGCGCCTGTTGGGCGCCTTTTTTTGTAACATTATTTTACCTTAGAAGTCTTATAGAACAAATACATATTTTATGAAAAAAATAATAATGGCATTGGCAGCTACCACTATGCTCTTTGCCTGTAAAACGCAAAATGTACCAACATCGGTTCCAGAACAGCCAGTCGTGGCAAGCATCAACCTGGTAGATGTTGTAGATGATAAGGTTTGGGTAACCATAGATCCAGATAGGTTTACTGTAGAGACTACCACCTTCAATATCCCTAAAACGGTTCCAGGAACTTATTCTGAGGATAATTATGGAAGGTTTACTGAAGGATTTAAAGCCTTAGATTATAAAGGCAACGAAATGGCTTTTTCCAAACTTGATGAGAACAGCTACTCAATTACAAATGCCAAAGACCTGGACAAGGTGATGTATCTGGTAAATGATTCATTCGACTGGGAAGACGAAGGCGGTGTATATTCTATGGCAGGAACCAACATCTTAAAAGACGAGAATTTTCTCCTGAACCTTCACGGATTTGTGGGATATTTTGACCAGATGACCGAGAAGCAATTCAAGCTGGAGATCCTAAGACCAGCCGATCTTATTGCGGGTACTTCCCTTAGCATTGCTAATACACTGCCGGGAAAAGATGCCAACAGTAAAAAGGATATTTATAACCTCGACAGGTATTTCGAGGTAATAGACAATCCAATTATGTATTCTGCGCCAGATACTACCAGTTTTAATGTTGAGGACATGCAGGTTTTACTAAGTGTTTATTCTCCTAACAAAAAACATTCAGCACAAAGCCTGAAACCGGAGATGGAAAAAATGATCCGTGCCCAGAAAAGATTTCTAGGAGATATTAACAGCACAGATAAGTATGCCATCCTTGTATATTTATCAGATTCTCCAGGTGAAGGGAATGCCGGTAATTTTGGAGCTCTGGAGCACCATACCTCAACCGTGGTTGTTATGCCAGAAACCATGGAGGCTGAAGCTTTAGATAAAAGTATGACAGATATCGTCTCTCACGAGTTCTTCCATATTATAACACCACTGGGAATTCATTCTAATGAGGTGCATTATTTCGATTATAACAATCCTAAAATGTCCCAGCATTTATGGTTGTACGAAGGTGTTACCGAGTATTTTGCCAATCTGTTTCAGGTAAATCAGGGACTGCTTAGCAATCAGGAATTCTATAATCGAATGGTTGAAAAGATCAATACCTCCAAAAGGTTTGATGATACGGTTCCCTTTACGGTTATGAGCAAGAATATTCTGAAAGATGAATATAAAGACTCTTATTATAATGTATACCTGAAAGGAGCTCTTATAGGTATGGCGCTGGACATCCGGCTAAGAGAACTTAGCGACGGAAAAACCGGCATCCTAGATCTAATGAAAAAACTGAATTCCAAATATGGTAAGGACAGGCCGTTTGAAGATGATAAACTTATCCCCGTAATCGTGGAATTGACCTATCCGGAAATTCAGGATTTCTTTGATACGTATGTTAGCGGTTCCACCCCTATCCCATATGACGAATTCTTTAGTAAAGTTGGCCTTGAAGAGAAAGAGATTATGAACGAAGTGGGGTATTTTCTAAAAGGCCGAAATCCTTATATTACAGCTAATCAACAAACCATGGAAATCGTTTTCAGAGAAGATATAGAAATGAATACCTTTCTAAAGGAAATCGGTATTATGGGTGGTGATACCTTGAAATCTGTGAATGGCACTGAATATAATATTCAGAACGTTTATGATCTAATCATGGCAAGTCAAGCCTGGAAAGCAGGAGAAAATATTAGGATGACCATTCAAAGAGATGGAGAAGAACTGGTTCTTGAGGGAGAAATCATCACTCCAAAAGATATGGAGACAACCTATGTTGAAAGTCCAGATGCAGACAGCAAGCAGGTTGAGCTTAGAAAAGCCTGGTTAAAAGCTTAATATTTTTAGATCTTTTTATGAAAGCGGCGGGTATTTCCTGCCGCTTTTTTTTTGATCTTGCGTAGGTAAGCTTGCATAACTTATTATCTTTAAATTCGATTTAAACCAACCACTAAATGGAAATTCCAATTTTACAGGATATCGTAATTATTTTAGGATTATCTATCATAATAATCCTGGCTTTTAACAGGTTAAAATTACCGGCAATCCTGGGTTTCCTACTGGCGGGTATCATTGCTGGTCCACATGCCTTCAACCTTATTAGTTCCCAGCATGAAGTAGAATTATTATCTGAGATAGGAATTATATTCTTACTGTTCGTTATTGGGATTGAGCTTTCCCTAAAGGGCCTGGCGTCTATTAAAAAAATCATTTTCCTGGGTGGTGGATTACAGGTTGGTGGCACCATTTTAATTACTGCCTTAATTTCCACATTTATTGGTTTACCCTTAAATACATCAATCTTCCTGGGATTCCTCTTTAGCCTAAGTAGTACGGCTATTGTTCTAAAGTTATTACAGGAAAAGGGCGAGATCTCTACCCCTCATGGTAAAATCGGGCTTGGTATATTGATATTTCAGGATATTATTGTGGTTCCCATGATGCTTTTCACTCCCCTGCTTGCGGGTGAAACGCCAAATATACTATCCACCATCGCTATGATGGCCATCAAAATATTATTAGTACTCGTAATCGTCTATATTCTGGCCAGGTATGTAACCCCTAAAATCTTTAGCTGGGTGGTTAAAACCAAGAACCAGGAGTTATTTATTCTAACTGTTGTGGTATTTTGTTTTGCCGTTGCCTGGCTTACCTCAACGGTGGGACTATCCCTGGCCTTAGGTGCATTCTTTGCGGGGCTCATTATTTCTGAATCAGATTATAGTCACCAGGCTACAGCCAATGTGTTGCCATTCCGGGAGATATTTATAAGTTTCTTCTTTATATCTGTAGGTACACTGTTAAACCTGGAATTCTTCTTAAATAATATTCTTTACATAGTTCTATTGGTTATTGCAGTGATGATTTTGAAAATGCTGGTGGTTGGTGCCACGGTTGTTATTTTAAGGTATCCCGCAAGAACCGTATTTCTGGCCCTCTTCAGCTTATTTCAGGTTGGGGAATTTTCCTTACTACTTTCAGGTGTAGGAAAAGATAGCGGAATAATTCCGGAGAATATTTACCAGTATTTCCTGGCTATTTCCATTATTACTATGGGTATAACACCTTTCCTTATCTCAGCAGCTCCAAGGATCACTTATTCCCTTTTAAAAGCACCAATACCTTCTGCCGTAAAAAAGAGACTGGAAAATATCAAAAGAAGTTCACAGGCTGAAGAGGAGTTTTCCGAAGAGAATTTACATGATCATCTTGTGCTTATAGGATACGGGATAAACGGTACTAACATCTCCAAAGCAGCCCGTAAAGCTGAGATCCCTTATGTAATAATAGATACTAATCCTGAAACATTTGAAAAAGCAAAGGCTAATAATGAGCCTATCATTTTTGGGGATGCAACCCAGGCCACCATCTTAAAGCATGCACATATTCAGGAGGCCAGGGTGATCGTGATCGCGATTTCAGACCCCGGGGCGACCAGAAAAATGTTAACCTCAATACGGCAGTTTACCCAAACGGCTACTATAATAGTAAGGACGAAATATGTGAAAGAAATGGAGGCCGCCATGCGCCTGGGTGCCGATGAAGTAGTACCGGAAGAATTTGAAACTTCTATCGAGATCTTTACCAGGGTACTGAAAAAATATCTTGTTCCGTTCGGTGAAATCCAGGAGTTTATCAATCAGATAAGATCTTCAGATTATGAAATGCTAACTTCCATGAAAAAAAGTCCGCATTCGCCCGCCTTACAACATCTCAATATACCCAACCGGGAAATCGTCACCCTGAAAGTACAGCGGGATAATCATCAGATCGTTGGAAAAAGCATAGAAGACTCAGGAATAGGCAAAAATTACCGGGTAACCTTACTGGCCATTCACAGGGACCGCCGATATCTAACCGAGATCTCACCAGACACTGTGATCCAGCAGGGAGACCTACTTTACTTATTTGGTCATCCTAATAACATTAACCATTTAAATAATTTACTGTCATTTAAATAATGTAAATTTTTATAAATTTAGAACCCTAACCATTTATCCTGCTAGATGAGCAATACGCCAGATAAAATCAAGAGATATTACAAGTTCATTCATTTTATGCTGAAATACTGGAACAGCGATCTTTTTCGCCAAACCAGTTCAGTAGCAATGAACGATGCCCTTACCGAAGAGGAAAAAGACCATGAATTCGAGCAGACACCAGAAGAACTGGTGGAAGATCTGAAAGAGATGGGGCCTACCTATATTAAGTTAGGACAGTTACTATCTACAAGACCAGATCTTTTACCTGATGAATATTTAGATGCCCTGGCAAATCTCCAGGACAATGTATCACCAGTTCCGTTTGAGGAAGTGAAGGAGATAATCGAAAAAGAACTGGGTACTAAGATTTCTAAAGCTTTTAATTCCTTCGAAGAAAAACCTTTAGCCAGTGCCTCTATTGGGCAGGTTCATCGCGCGGAATTACATTCAGGAAAACCAGTCGCAGTAAAAGTACAGAGACCAGGGATCGCAAAAAAGTTCATGGATGATCTGGAAACTCTGGATGAACTTACTGCCCTTGCTGTAAAGCACCTGGAAACCGCAAAAACCTATGCTATTGATGAAGTCTTTGCAGAATTAAGAAGGATCCTCATAAATGAACTTGATTATAAAAAGGAAGCTCAGAATCTTAAAACTTTAAAAAGGAACCTTCAGGATTTTGAGAACCTCATTATTCCTGCACCAGTGGAGGATTATAGTACTACGAGGGTACTTACCATGGAATTTGTTAGTGGTAAAAAAATTACTTCCCTCTCTCCCCTGCGCAAGATGGAAAATGATTTTTCGGCATTGGTGGAAGAACTGGTGGAAGCATATTTACAACAGATCATTAATGATGGATTTGCCCATGCAGATCCTCATCCCGGGAACATAAAGTTTACAGAAGAGAATCAGATCGCATTAATAGATCTCGGAATGGTAGCGAGGTTCACCCCACAACTGCAGGAGAACCTAATAGAACTGCTATTAGCAATAAGCCGTAGCAATGGTGAGAAAACAGCCCAAACGCTTTTAAAAATGAGCGAACTGAGCGAAGAGTCTCAGAAAAAAGAATTTACCAAGACAGTTACAGATGTGATCATGGAAAGTGAGAACAGCCTGGCAAAAGACCTGCAAACGGGAAGGATCCTAATCCAACTAAACCGTCTGGCGCTCAACACCCATATAAAATTACCGGTAGAGATTAATATCCTTGGAAAGATACTTTTAAACCTGGACCAGATAGTTGCGATGCTGGACCCGGAATTCGATCTGAGAGCAGCTATACAGAGAAATGTGCATGAAATAATGCGCAAAAAAATGGTTAGCGAATTAAAACCTGAAAATTTCTTCAGCACTCTTATAGAGTCCAAGCATTTTATAGAAAGAATGCCCGAAAGGATGAACCGGATCACAGAGAACCTTGCAAACAATGAATTTAAGCTCAAGATAGATGCGATAGATGAAAAGCGGGTTACCGATGGATTTCAGAAAGTCGCGAACAGGATCACCTTAGGTTTGATCATAGCCGCTATGATCATTGGCGCTTCTATGTTGATGCAGGTACCTTCAGACTTTACAATCTTTGGCTATCCCGGGCTTGCGATGCTCTTCTTTTTACTTGCAGCGGCCGGTGCCATCGTTATTAGCTATGTGATCATTTTTAAAGACGAGAACCTACAAAATAAAGACTAATTTTTTAACCTCAGAATTTACCAATCAGAATGAAGAAAATTTCATTTTTAATATCCCTTGCCTTTTTTTCTTTTTTAAGTATTTATGCTCAGAAAGTTGAAATTCCGCTTGATACGACAGTTACCTCTCAGCATGCTGTAACTATCAATGGCAAATCTATAGCATATACAGCTGAAACGGGCACCATGCCTCTCTGGAACAACGACAGGGAGCCTATAGCCAGTATATTTTACACTTATTACAAACGTAATGGCATCAAAAACACTGAAAACCGACCCCTGGTAATATCTTTTAACGGGGGACCAGGTTCAGCTTCTGTATGGATGCATATTGCGTATACCGGTCCCAGGGTTCTCAAGATCGACGATGAAGGTTTCCCAATACAACCGTACGGAATTAAAGACAACCCACATTCCATATTAGACGTGGCAGATATCGTTTTTGTTAATCCTGTGAATACAGGTTATTCAAGAGCGATCCCGGATGCCGAAGGCAAAGTAGATAAAGATAAATTTTTCGGAGTACAGGCAGATATCAAGTATTTAGCCGAATGGATCAATACATTTGTCACCAGAAAAAACAGGTGGCTATCTCCAAAATATCTGATTGGAGAAAGTTATGGGACCACCAGGGTATCTGGATTGGCTCTGGAATTGCAAAACAGCCAGTGGATGTAT
>JAHELO010000070.1:2223-7676 GCA_024644145.1 Christiangramia sp. | reverse complement strand
GATGAAGACCATAGATAAAATACCAACAGGAAAAATAGGAAGAACAGGCAAATTGGTTACTACCGGTGTAAAAATAGGTGGAAATTACCTCAAATATTACGGTAAAAAAGCTTTTAATCCGGAATTAGGTCGGGATGAACTGGACGAAGATAATGCCAGTGATATTTACGATGGTTTAAAAAGTTTAAAGGGGAGTGCTTTAAAGGTGGCTCAAATGCTGTCTATGGAAAAAAACCTGCTACCCGGTGCCTATGTGGAGAAGTTCAGCCTGGCGCAATTTAGTGTTCCGCCATTATCTGCGCCTTTAGTGAGGAAAACCTTTAAAAAATATAACGGGAAATATCCCGAGGAGCTATATGATACATTTGCAACCCAATCGGTTAACGCGGCCAGCATCGGACAGGTGCATAAGGCCACAAAAAATGGGAAAAGACTTGCTGTGAAAATCCAATATCCAGGGGTTGCAGATAGTATCAGTTCAGATCTTGCTTTGGTTAAACCAATTGCATTGAAGATGTTTAACCTTCAGGCAAAAGATTCAGAAAAGTATTTTCAGGAAGTAGAGGGTAAACTTTTAGAAGAGACAGATTATATCCTGGAAGTGAAGCAAAGCAAGGAAATATCTGAGGCCTGCGCTCATATTCCGGGCCTTCGATTTCCGGAATATTATGAGAAGCTATCCAGTGAACGCATCATTACGATGGATTGGATGGAGGGTGTACATCTTAGTGAATTTGCGAACTTAAATGATGATCAGGAGTTGGCTAATAAAATTGGTCAGGCTTTATGGGATTTTTATATGTTCCAGATTCATGGTTTAAAGCAGGTACATGCCGATCCTCACCCCGGGAATTTCCTGGTGGATAAAGAAAATAATCTTATTGCGATAGATTTTGGGTGTATCAAGAAGATTCCTGAAGAATTCTATCGACCATATTTTTCGCTAACAGACAGGAAGAAATTAAATAACCAGGAGTTCTTTTATGGCAGGTTATATGAGCTGGAGATCTTGAATGAGAATGATTCTGAAAAAGAAAAGAAATTCTTTTCTGAGATGTTTCATGAAATGTTCACCATGTTTTCCACCCCATTTCAATCTGATATTTTCGATTTTACCGACGAAAAATTCTGGGAACATCTTACTGAATTAAGCGAGAAATATTCCAGAGATCCGGAATTACGCAAAATGAATGGAAACAGGGGAAGCAGACATTTCCTCTACATGAGCAGGACGTTTTTTGGTCTATATAATTTATTACATGATCTTAAGGCGAAAGTAGATATTCAAAATTTTAGAGTGTATCTCTAAAGGTTGATTTATTGGTTAGGTTGTTAGGAAGCGTGATCGGTGCTAATCGGTTGCGCTTCCTTATTTATTAAATATTCTTTCACGCACCGACATCCGGTTGGTTAGATCAGTTTCTTGTTGTTGGAAAAGAGCTTTGAAGGGTAGGGAGTAATAGAGATTTACCGGGCAGTTTTATAAGCTTAAAATAAGAATGAATGTTAATGTTTCTTATATTGCGCGTCCGTTTTTTAGCGATTTGCTTAAATTGAATAGGAAAAATTAAAAATAGCATAAATCACCCTTCATGTATCAAACAAAAATTGCAGGATTAGGAAAATATGTACCGGAAAATGTGGTCACCAACGACGATCTGTCAAAATTGATGGATACTAACGATGAATGGATCACGGAGAGAACAGGTATCAAAGAACGACGACATATAAAGGATGGAGATGGCAATACTACCGCTACTATGGGAGTAAAAGCAGCAAAGATCGCCATTGAAAGGTCTGGGATTTCAAAAGATGATATAGATCTTATTGTTTTTGCAACCCTTAGCCCTGATTATTATTTTCCAGGTTGCGGGGTACAGGTACAGGAAATGTTGGATATTAAAACCTGTCCTGCCTTGGATGTTCGTAACCAGTGTAGTGGTTTTGTATATGCGATATCTGTAGCAGATCAATTCATAAAGACTGGGATGTATAAAAACGTTCTGGTTATAGGAAGCGAAAACCATAGCGGTGGATTAGATTTTACAACACGTGGTCGTTCAGTGTCAGTAATATTTGGTGACGGGGCGGGCGCCGCAGTTTTAACCAGAAGTGACCATAACGGGCAGGGAATCCTTTCAACCCATTTACACTCTCAAGGGCAGCATGCTCTGGAACTTTCTTTAAAGGGACCAAGTACTAATTATTGGGTGCCTCAGATTATTGAAGAAAATCCACAGGGAGATGATATACCATATTACCCATATATGAATGGCCAATTTGTATTTAAAAATGCGATCCAGCGATTTTCTGAAGTGATAAACGAAGGCCTACAGGCAAACGGACTTGAGGTTTCAGATATAGATATGCTCATTCCTCACCAGGCTAACCTGAGGATTTCACAGTTCGTTCAACAGAAGTTTAAATTAAATGATGACCAGGTTTTCAATAATATCCAAAAATATGGAAATACCACCGCAGCGTCTATTCCCATTGCGTTAACTGAAGCATGGGAAGAGGGCAGGGTAAAAGATGAAGATGTAGTGGTGCTCGCCGCTTTTGGAAGTGGTTTTACCTGGGGTAGTGCAATTATTAAATGGTAAAAATATAAAGCCCTTCACAAGAAGGGCTTTTTCTATTGACCTTTATAGTATTTATAAAGATCATATATTCCAAAGACTATAAACCCTATGGCGAGGATCATTCCAAAGGTATCCGGGTCCTGGGATTGTGTTTTTTGATATAGCCTGAAACTACCGTACCCCAGGAAGGCTATTCCTAAAAAGAGATTCCAGATATTCCTTTTTGGCTGTTCCTCTTCAGTGCCTATTTCGTCGTTATTCATTATCGAAATCTTTTGGAAAGGTTGCCCTGGCAATTTTCTCCGCTTCCTCGTAGTGACTTCTTAAAACGAATAGCAGTACCTGGCCGGGAAGACCGCCGCCGAATCCGGCTCTTAAACCTGAATCGAAATCGTTCCTTACCCGGGAGTGTATGCCCGCTTTTTCAAATAGTTCCTGAAGGTATTGTACATTGGTTTCCGGCCCTGTGTAGACCCGTTTATAGTTATCCTCTTCGCTCATAATTAGATATTATCGTTCTAAATTACGAATTAGCGGGGCGCTTATAAAAATTTTTAGACTGAAATTAACTTTCTAGGCATTATAGTATTTTGAATTCCATATTTCTGTACTGAAATTTTTTCCCATTTTGAAACCGTAAAAAATGGAGAGCCCAGCAAACCATTTGAAAACAAAGAAAAACAGCATAAAGAACTCTGTGCTGGTTTGCTCCCGGGAGAACATGCCTTCGGGTATTAAGAGTGCGGTTAAAAAACTTGATATAAGAAGGAGGAATATAAAATTTTCCAGGGTTTTAAATGGCCACATTAATAGTTTCCTGAAAGGGTTCAGATCATTTACCCATTTATGTATCAGGTAGTAATAACCATTTCCAATGGGTGCAAATAACAGGGGATCGTCAGCATTCCGTAGCTTAAAAGCTTTAGACGGGGCGACAATTTTAAATCCCCTTAAAGAAGTTCCATGAGCTTTTTCCAAGTCTTTGATCTCGATCAATGCTTCATAAGGTACATCTGCCTTAAATAAAACTGAATCAAGGAATCTAAGACGGTAATCTACACATAACCTGTAAATATGGTCTAAGTGAAAGATTCTGGAAGTTTCTAACAGGTCTGGGTCAAATCCATTATCGTCTGCTCTGTTTCCATGGTGGATTTCTTTAAGAACAGCTTCATCCTCTTTTTGGATCCTGGTAAATATATTATTAATCTCGTTTAGGAGATGCTTCTCTGTAACCTTTCTGTCCCGAATTTTTATAAGTTGGGATTGTAGATTGGTACGGGGAATTTTCAGCTTCATCTTCCTGTTCTTTGTCCTCACTAAATTAGACATTTATACACACAAATACAACGGATTAATCTCAATTCTGGGAGTATTTCTGAGGTACTATTATTGTTAATCTTATCCTAATTCAGGGCATATTAAAAACCGTGACGAAGGCTTGTACGTATTTTTCTATATAAATAATTAAACCTTTAATATGAAAAATCTAAGATTTTTAACTGTGTTGAGTATGTTTCTCTTAATGGGAACAATTGTAGTTGGTCAGAACGGAATGGCGAATACAAAAATGGTTGGTGGAGCAGAAATGTATCCTTCAAAGAATATTGTAGAAAATGCTGTGAATTCTAAAGACCATACAACTTTAGTGGCTGCAGTAAAAGCGGCAGAACTGGTAGATATTCTTGCCAGTGAGGGACCATTTACTGTTTTTGCTCCAACCAATGCTGCTTTTGATGCTCTGCCGGCTGGTACTGTAGACACCCTGTTAAAAAAAGAAAACCAAAAGAAATTACAGTCTGTATTAACCTACCATGTCATAGCCGGAAATTATAAAGCCAGTGATTTTGTTAAAGCTATCGAAAAAGGAAATGGGAACGCCAGGTTCACCACCGTTAATGGTGCAAAGATCTGGGCAATGGCAGAAGGTGAATCCATTAAGTTAAAGGATGAAGCAGGAAATATTGCCAAAGTGACGATTGCAGATGTGAATCAATCTAACGGGGTTATACATGTAATTGATACCGTTGTGCTACCTTCTAAGTAATTCATAATAAAGAAATAGTTTTATAAAAAGCGGCGTTTTGCCGCTTTTTCCCGTTAAATAAAAGTCAAAAACGCTGAGGTCCTTTTAAAATCAAAACTATCAGATTACATTGACTTGAAATAAAAGATTTTAATACTATGAAATTTTTGAAACTGAATATACTTTTTCTGCTCGTGGCAACGCTTATGAGCTCTTGCGGATCAAGCGGCCCAACTGCTAAAGATGATCTGAAAAAATTGAAGTCTTACGATTCCTATGCTTATTTACCCAATAAGGATACTATTATTAGCAGGGATCTTGATAATAATTTGATCCAGGAAACAATTATAAAAACCATTAATGCTAATCTGCAGGAAAATGGTTTCGTTCTTAATAAAAGAAATCCGGATATCCTGGTGCACTTTCACCCGATGTTCGATGAGCAGGTAGCGGTGAATGCCAACCCGGTTTATACCAATTATCCTTATTATAAACCTGGTTATTACGTAGGATCATATTACAAAGATTTTATGTATGATAATTATTTTACGATCCAGCGGCTAAATGGCCCAAGAGTGAAGCAGGCGCCCTACCGGGAACGATCTATAGTAATAGATTTGATAGACAGAAGGACCAGTGAGATCTTATGGAGAGGGACTTCTGGAGAAACCATAAGTACCAAAAGATTAGACCGTGAGCTAAGAGAGTATATAGACGAGATCTTTAAAGATCAATTTTAATGGCGTAAATGCGAATAAATTAAAAAGCCGTGTGAAGATTCACACGGCTTTTTTTTTATGACTTATCTCAATTCAGCTTTGAGTTCCTTTTCAAACCTATATTGA
>JAHELO010000070.1:0-2213 GCA_024644145.1 Christiangramia sp. | reverse complement strand
AACCTGTTTATCTGTAAGGGTCTTATTTTCGTCCTGAAATACAAAGCTAACAGCGTAACTTTTTTTGCCTTCAGGTAGATTTTTTCCCTGATAAACATCGAATAAATTAACATTGGTAAGCATCTTCTTTTCTGTTTGCTTAGCTATTTGCTCGATTTCATCATAAGTGACCGCCTCATCAAGTAGAAGAGCGAAATCTCTTCTTACGCTCGGATATTTTGGAATGGAGGTGAAACGGGTCTTTTGCTGTTTAGCCAAAGAAATTACCTCATCCCAGTTGAAGTCGGCATAAACCACTTCCTGTTCAAGATCCATTTTTTTCAGGATAGATCTTCTCACGACCCCGAATTCTACAAGCTTAGCCTTCTTGCTACTCATTTGTAATCCTTCAGAAAATAAATCGCTTTTACAGGATTTAACCTTTAGGTTTCTGATGCCAAGTTTTTCAAAAATGGAATTGATCACTCCTTTTAGATAAAAGAAATTACCTGTTCCAGCTGCATTAATCCAGCTTTCTGCAGTTTTGTCTCCGGTCATGAATAAGCTTAAATGCTTATTTTCTTCCCGACCGCTAACATAGGAATGATAAGTTTTACCGAATTCGAAAATCCTGATATTGCTTCTCTTTCTGTTTATATTGTAGCTTAAAGCTTCCAGGCCTGAAAAAATCATGGTCTGGCGCAAGACAGAAAGGTCCTGGCTAAGCGGATTAAGCATTTCTACCTGATATTCATTCTTAAGTTCCTCGCTAAGCTTATTATAAGAAGCTGTAGTTAATGAATTTGCCATCGTCTCATAAAAACCCTGGCCAATTAACTGCCCGGCAATAAGATTCTGGATCTTATAATCTTCAAACTTCGAAGAATTGGCGACAGATAAACTTAATTTGTCACCAAATTTAATATTGTTATATCCATACACTCTAAGGATTTCTTCGATCACATCAGATTCACGCTGAACATCTACCCGGTAAGAAGGGATCGTTAATCCCATTCCGGTTTCCGTGACATTATTCACCCTTATTTCCAGAGAGGCCAGGATAGATTTAATAGTCTCTTCCTGTAGATTTTCTCCTATTAGTTTATTCACCTTCTCAAAGGTTAGAAAAACCTGAAAATCCTCGATCTTTTTAAAATAAAGGTCGTCTATATCACTGGTAATCTCTGCTCCTGAAATTTCCTTTATAAGTAAGGCCGCCCTTTTAAGGGCATACTCCACGGAGTTAATATCTATCCCGCGCTCAAATCTAAAGGAAGCATCGGTATTTATTGCATGTCTTTTTGCAGTTTTCCTGACGCTCACCGGATTAAAGTAAGCACTTTCAAGAAATACCTGAGTAGTTTCTTCAGTTACACCACTGCCAATACCTCCAAAGACACCGGCGATACATAGTGGTTTTTCCGCGTCACAGATCATAAGGTCTTCTTCATGAAGTTCTCTCTCAACTTCATCTAAAGTGGTAAACTTAGTACCGGCCTTCAGGGTTTTTACATTTATTTCGTTACCTGCAATTTTTCCTGCGTCAAATGCATGTAATGGTTGCCCCAATTCGTGCATTACGAAATTGGTTGCGTCTACCACATTATTTTTTGGAGCCAGACCAATTGCCTTTAACCTGTTCTGCAACCATTTTGGAGATTCTCCTACTTTAACCTCAGATAAGGTTACTCCACAATATCTCGGAGCCAGATTGGAATCATCTACCTTGATCTGTATTTTAAGGCTGCGGTTATCTACGTGAAAACTGCTCACCGAAGGAGTAATTAATTCCAGTTGCTGACCTTTTTGCTGATATCCAGCCTTAAGATCTCTGGCTACTCCCCAGTGGCTCATAGCGTCTGCCCGGTTTGGGGTTAATCCAATTTCGAAAACTTCATCATTCTCAACCTCAAAGATATCAGCCACCGGAGTTCCCGGTACCAATTCATTATCCATAACCATGATTCCTTCATGGCTCTGGCCAAGGCCAAGTTCCTGTTCAGAACAGATCATCCCGTAACTGGCATCTCCTCTTATCTTTCCTTTCTTTATTTCCCAGGACTCTCCTTTGTCATCATACAATACTGTACCTATAGTTGCTACAGGGACCTTCAGGCCTGCACCTATATTAGGAGCTCCGCAAACGATCTGCACTTCTTCACCATTCCCTAAATTTACTTTGGTAAGCTGTAGCTTATCTGCATTGGGATGTGCCTCGCAACTTAAAACATGGC
>JAHELO010000069.1 GCA_024644145.1 Christiangramia sp. | reverse complement strand
GACCTCCAAAGATCACCGAGGTTAATACTAAAGGAATCCATCTATTACGCGCCAGTATACCTATACCCTGCATTAGATATCCTCTGAAGAAATATTCTTCAAAACTGGTTTGAATAGGAATTAGGAAAACTGAGATCAGCAATAAATATAAAAAGGGTTCCAGTTGAAAATTAAGAGCAAAATCTTCAGGATTTGAGTAATAATCCAGTAGGGTTATTACAATATTAAAAGAACCTACCAGCAGAAAAGCAAACCAAAACCGGCTCCAGTCTACTTTTTTCCTGGAGGTAGTAAGGGATTTTAAAGGCTGATGGTGCACATACTTCACCCACAAGAATAATCCTGCCAGGAAGATCACAAAGGCCAGTAAATTTTCCACCAGTACGCGATTAGACCCCTTACGGGCGATCTCATCCTGCATAATCTGGTTTACATCTATATCCATCATTTCTATGAATACATAATTGAGAGACATGAGCCCGAAAAATAAAAGTGGGATAATTAAATATCGCCAGAAAGAATGCGAGTACCTGAATGCCTGTGCTATATACATATATTATCTAAATATTAAATTCCCAGTTATTGGAGCTGGTATATTGAATATGACCATTTTTCACCTCAAGAGGACTTTTAAAATTGTTGGTATAAAGTCCTCCAGTTCCAAGACCCTGAGGTAAAGATGGTTTAAGAGTATAAGTCCATTGCGCGATGGCATTAAGACCAATATTGCTTTCTAAGGCACTCGTGATCCACCAGTCTATATCCAGAGCCTCACTAATTTTTTTCCATTCCTGCGTGCCTTTAAAGCCACCAACCAGGCTTGGTTTAAAAATAACATATTGAGGTTTTATTATTTGTAGAAGCTTTTCTTTTTCTGTTACATCTGTAACCCCAATTAATTCTTCATCCAGAGCTATGGGTAAAGGAGTCTGCTCACAAAGTCTTGCCATTTCCTCAGGCTCTCCCTGCCTTATGGGTTGCTCGATACTATGTAATTGAAATTTTGAAAGCTTGTCCAATTTTTCCAGTGCATCCCCGCTTGAAAAAGCACCATTCGCATCTACACGTAATTCAATATCCGTTTCAGAAAAATTACTTCTAATGGATTTCAACAGGTCGAGTTCTGTTTGAAAATCGATCGCTCCAATTTTCAACTTGATACAACTAAAGCCTGCATCTATCTTTTCAGCAATCTGCTTTTTCATAAAGGTTTTATCTCCCATCCAGATCAAACCGTTTATAGGAATAGCTCCTTTTCCGGAAGTAAATTCAGATGGAAACAATTCAAACGGGTGCTTTGCATTCAGACTTTTAAATGCCATTTCAACCCCGAACTGGATACTCGGGAATTCACGAAGGGCTTCCCAAAGTTTTTCTTCTCCAAGATGTATATTGTCGCAAACCCACTTTAGTTTATCTTCATATCCTGGCCTGTCGTCGTAGCTGAGACTTCTTAAGATTCCGCATTCCCCAACCCCATATTTATCTCCTTCAGATATTTTTAGAAACCAGGTTTCTTTTTCAGTAAGAACGCCCCGGGAAGTTCCACTGGGGCGTTTAAATTTTAGTATATACTTTTTATAATCTGCTTTCATTACAGTTCTATTGCCTCACCTATTTCCAACAGCATAAGATCCTTTCCTTTTTCATAAAATTTCCTTTTGGCCTCTTCATGATCTATTTCTATATACCCAAAGGTATCATAATGACAACCCAGTATTTTATCACATTCAATGAAATCGCTGGCTATAATGGCATCATCCACTCCCATGGTAAAATTGTCACCAATTGGCAGGACTGCAAGGTCCAGATCTGTTTGCATCGGTATCAGTTTCATATCCATGGTAAGAGCAGTGTCGCCCGCTATATATATATTCTTATGTTCTCCCTCCAAAACAAAGCCTCCAGGCTGCCCTCCATAACTACCATCTGGAAATGAACTGGTATGCACCGCATTTACATACTTAAGTTTTCCGAATTCAAAATCCCAGCTTCCGCCATGATTCATAGGATGTACCTCAAATCCTTTAGCTTCATAATGGCTCGCAATCTCGAAATTACTTACTATAACTGCGCCGGTATTTTTTGCAATAGCTTCAGCATCCAGGATATGATCCTGGTGGGCGTGAGTAAGAAGTATATAATCTGCTTTTAAATCCATGATATCAACTTTATCCTTGGCCAGGTCATTACCGGTGATAAATGGATCTACAAGTACATTAATATCGCCTATTTTCAATGCCAGGGTATTCTGGCCATAAAAAGTAATTTTCATAATCTTGAAATCTTGGTTTTTATAAAAATAAGGATTCACTTAAATTTCATAAGTGGTTACTGTATATAATTTTGTTAAACCTGCCGCCTGCTACCAGATTAATCCCAGGGCAAACAACGATGATATAGCAAAAGTAGAAAGGGCTACGATCTTTAATTCAGGATCCAGCAGCTTAGGATCTTTATTATTTATCACTCTCTGCAAGTGAAAAATAAGGGGTATAAAAGCGAAAATATAAATAAAGTCATTGAGCTCTGTTCGTGTTATTACCGAGTACAGCAAGAAGCAGAACAATGCCCCCAGAATAAGAATATAATGATATGTCTTAGACCTGCTCTCTCCCAGTTTCACTACCAGGGTATTTTTCCCGGCTTTAGCATCAGAAATTCTATCCCGTAAATTATTGAGATTTAAAACGGCGGCACTTAAAAATCCTATAGATACTGCCGGAAATACACTTACTATCTCATGGTCATGACTATATAAATAATAGGAACCATAAACAGCAACCAGACCGAAAAATATAAAAACGAATATATCCCCCATCCCTCTGTAGCCATACGCAGATGTTCCCACAGTATATTTAATGGCTGCAACGATCGATATTACCCCGAGTATAAAAAATATTAAGGCAGATAGCAGATCTTCGCTGCCAAAAGATGCATAGATAAGCAGGACGGCCAGTAGCAGGGTGGTAATGGCGGTGACAATCATTGCCAGCCACATTTCTTTCTGAGTGATCAATCCGCTTTGGATAGCCCTTGCTGGACCTATGCGGTCATCGTTATCTGTACCTTTAATTCCGTCACCATAATCATTGGCAAAGTTAGAGAGGATCTGTAGGCCAAGTGTTGTTCCGAGGGCAAGACTAAAAATAGCGATATCAAAATAACCTGCATGTGCCGCAATGCTGCTACCCACAAGAATTCCAGAGATAGAAAGGGGTAATGTTCTAAGCCTGGCTGCGTTGATCCAGGATGAAAATTTACTCATAATTTAATTCATTATTTTCACCAAAAGTTCTTTCAGCAGGTCTCCCTGCGAAACATTTGTCGCGCCTACCCCCTTGCTTTTCACATCGGTTTCCTGTAAAAGATCTATGGCCTTACTGGCTTTTTTCATAGGATAGTTTCGGGCGGCTGTAGCATAATCTGCCACAAAATACGGATTTACTTTTAGCTGTTTAGCCACACTCCCTTTAGACTTATCATTCAGGCCGTGATATTGAAGTATCTGTGAAAAATAAGAAAACAGCAAGGAAATTGTAACAACCATGGGATTATCCTTGGGATTTTGGGCGAAGTAATTTATTATTCGGTGCACTCTGAGCGTATCTCTTTCACCTATTGCCTTGCGTAGCTCAAAATTATTGAAATCTTTACTTATCCCGATATTCTCTTCGATAATATCCGGACTTATAGTAGTACCTTCCGGGCAAATAAGTTGTAATTTTTGCAATTCATTATCGATCTTTCCCAGATCGGTTCCCAGAAATTCCACCAGCATTTGTGCAGCTTTTGGTGAAATACCATAGCCCCGGCTTTTCAGGGTTTTAATTATCCAGTCCCCTACCTGATTTTCATAAAGGCGCTTCCCTTCAAAAATAACTCCGGTTTTTGCGACCGCTTTATGAAGTTTTTTCCGCTTGTCCAGCTTTTTATATTTATAACAAACCACCAGAACCGTTGTTGGTTGCGGATTCTCTGCATACGCAACCAGTTTTTCTATGGTTCTGGAAAGGTCCTGTGCTTCCTTTACAATCACCACCTGCCTTTCGGCCATCATGGGATACCGTTTCGCATTGCTAACAATATCTTCTATAGTAGAATCCCTTCCGTAGATGACCATCTGATTAAAACCGCGTTCTTCCTCGGCAAGAAGATTTCCTGCGATATAATCAGAGATTCTGTCTATATAATAAGGCTCCTCCCCCATGAGAAAATAAATGGGTTTTATATCGCCTTTCTGAATATCGCTTACAATTTTTCTTGCTTCGTCCATATGGAAATTGGTGCAGGTTTAGGCAAAGGGAATTCTAATAAGTATATTGCAAGGCTGTAATATTCTTTATTACTTTTGAAAAATGCAAAGATTGAATTTCCCTCCGTATTCGTTTCGGTTCAAAAATAATCAAAATAAAATAGCCGTTTTTGACGATCTGAGGAAAAAATTTGTAATTCTCACTCCAGAAGAATGGGTAAGACAACACTGCGTGAAATTTTTACAGAAAGAGAAGAATTATCCTTTGAGTCATATAAATGTTGAAAAACAACTTAAGATTGCCGGTCTCACCAAAAGATATGATATTGTGGTTTTTGAACCTGAAGGCAATATCCAGATAATTGTGGAATGTAAGGCTCCTTCAGTAAAAATCACACAAGATACGTTTGATCAGATAGCCCGGTATAATCTTAGCTTAAAAGCCAATTACCTTATGGTAACAAACGGGCTTGAACATTTCTTCTGTCAGCTGGATTACGAAAACGAAAATTATATCTTCCTGAAAGAACTTCCTGAATATTTTAGAAAATGAACGTAGCCGTAGTTATACTAAACTGGAATGGAAAGAAATTGCTTGAACAGTTTCTACCTTCAGTAATTAAAAATTCTCCGGAAGCGAAGGTCTACGTAGCAGATAATGCTTCTACAGATGACTCTGTTAGCTATCTTGAAAAAGACTTTCCCGATATCAGCGTAATTAAGAACAGGCGAAACGCAGGGTATGCCGGAGGATATAACCTCGCCTTGAAAATGGTTCCCGAAGATATTCATATCCTCTTGAACAGTGATGTGGAAGTTACGCCTGGCTGGCTACCTCCCATTCTAGAGACTTTTGAGACCGAACCTAATACAGCGGCTATACAGCCAAAAATCCTTGATTACCGGAAAAAGGACCATTTTGAATATGCCGGTGCAGCAGGGGGATATATAGATAAATATGGCTATCCGTTTTGCAGGGGCAGGATCTTTCAGGAACTGGAGGAAGATCATGGGCAATATAATGACGATCAGTATATTTTCTGGGCCAGCGGTGCCTGCCTGGCAATTCGGAAAAAAGCTTTCGAAGAGATAGGAGGACTGGATGAAGATTTCTTTGCTCATCAGGAAGAAATAGACCTTTGCTGGAGATTGCAAAATACAGGTTACAAAATTAAATATGTAAGTGCTTCACGGGTCTTTCATGTTGGTGGAGCAACATTAGCAGAAATGAATCCTAAAAAGACTTTCTTTAATTTCCGGAATAGTTTATTCCTGCTTTTAAAGAATGTAGAATCTAAAAAAGTTTATTCAATATTATTCACCAGAATGATCCTGGATGGCATTGCCGGACTTAAATTTTTACTGGAAGGAAAATTCAATCATTTCTTTGCAATTTTAGAAGCTCATGCCAGCTTCTATAGACATTTCGGGAGAATCAAAAAGAAAAGACCTAAACAACTAATAATGAGCAACTACTACCATATTTATTCGGTTATTTTTTCTCATTTCATCCTTCAGAAAAAGAGATTTACCCAACTATAAAAATATTTAGAGAAGGAAATGTTAAAATACTCTTTCGTCTTATTTATTTTTTGATATTTTTGGGCATTCTAACAATTTAAAATTATAAGAAACTAATTATGAAAAAAATCATGCTTTTGTCGGCAACAGCTGCCATTTTGCTATCTTCATGTGTTTCACAGAAAAAATACAATGAACTGGAAGCCAAGCAAAGAGAAACTCAGGATCAATTGAATACGGCTACGGTTAAATTGAACTCTTGTCTGGATGAAAAAGATAGAATGAATGAGCAGATTACGCGACTTAATAATACAAATGCTGCCCTGCTGAATAACGTAGGTGATCTTGCCACTCTTTCTAAGAAAGAAGCTGAAAACCTTGAGCGTTCATTAGAGAGCATTAAGGAAAAGGATCTTGCGATACGTTCTATGCAACAGGCGATCAACAAGAAGGATTCTGTAACTCTTGCTCTTGTTACAAGTCTTAAAGGAGCTCTAGGAAACATGAGTGACGAAGACATCGAGATCAACGTAGAAAAAGGTGTTGTGTATGTATCTATTTCTGATAAACTTTTATTTGATAGTGGTCGTTACAATATCACTCCACGTGCAAAAGAAGTTCTTGGAAAAGTTGCTACAGTTGTGAAGAACAAACCAAACATCGAGTTCATGGTAGAAGGTCACACAGATGACAAACCAATTAAAACTTCAATGTTCGAAGATAACTGGGATCTAAGTGTTAAGCGTGCTACTTCTGTAGTAAGAGTTCTTCAGGATGATTTTGGTGTTGAACCAGCTCGTATGACTGCTGCAGGTAGAAGTTACTACATTCCTGTTGCTACCAACGAAACTGCTGAAGGTCGTGCTAAAAACAGAAGAACAAGAATCGTTGTTCTTCCTAAGCTAGATCAGTTCTACAGTATGATCGAAGAAGGAATGGAAAAAGCTACTTCTAACCAGGAGTAAGCAATTCTGAAAATATAATTGGAAAAGCCCTGCTATTGCAGGGCTTTTTTATTTTCATATATTAAATTACTAAAAACCAGGTTTTTATATTATTTTAGTCATAGCCAACCACACCTAATTTTTGATGCTATGAAGAAGACCGATGTATACATCTGGTGTCTTGGTGCCTTTTTATGTACATACACCTTCCAGTCCTGTTCAGGGGATGATCTTAATCCCGCAGCCAACCAGGTTAATGATGAAATTACCACTACAGGAATTCTATTAGAAAAGAATAAATATTCCTCTAAGCCTTTTCCATCAGATTTTACGATCCAGGAAGTGTTTTTCGATGAGGAAACTTTTAGTGAACCCTGCGCGGTTACAGATTTCACCAAAGTTCTTAGTAATCATTTTCTCTCCCTTATTAATGATCCTTATTTCGATTTTGAATTGATAAATTATTATTCAGAATTAAACAGAAAGTATGTAACATTTTACAGAGGAGAGAATTATTATGGCCAAGCTGGCGAATATAACCAGCTGGCCAAAAAAAGAATTAGAGAACTTACCGGTTTCTGGCAGCTTAACCGTGAGATTTATTTAAATGGACAACATACCGCATCTCTGGACACCAGAGAGACCCTGACAGATATGATAGAGAGTTTTGACAGGACGGTGAGGAACCGGGACCAGGCATATGAAAAAGCAGATGCTCTAATAAAGATAAATTCAGTATCGCCAAATATACCCGAGAATCCCTATTTCGCTCTGGATGCATTTACCAGGTCCAATGGTTTGCTTGTTATAGGTGATGGGCTTCTGGAGACCCTGGAAGAGGTTGGAATAGATGGCGATATAGCTTTCACTGGGATCCTATCCCATGAATGGTGGCATCAGGCCCAGTTTGAGTATTCAAATACCTGGGATCTTGAATGGGAATCTATCGGGGAAAGGTCAAGGTTTATTGAATT
>JAHELO010000068.1 GCA_024644145.1 Christiangramia sp. | reverse complement strand
GGATGCTGCATTTTCCAATGCAATACGCGTTACTTTTTTCGGGTCGATAATTCCTTTTTCCTGCATGTTTCCGTAGGTGTCTGTTTTGGCATCATATCCAAAATTATCGTCACCCTCAATTACCTTAGCTACAACAACAAATCCTTCACCACCAGCATTTTCTACAATAGTTCTTAGTGGAGATTCTATTGCGCGAGTTACAATCTGAACGCCTGTTTTCTCGTCAGCGTTTGTAGTTTTTAGCTTGGATAGGCTAGGGATGGCTTGTAGCAATGCCACACCACCGCCTGGAACTATACCTTCTTCAACAGCTGCACGAGTTGCATGAAGTGCATCATCTACACGGTCTTTTTTCTCTTTCATTTCAACTTCTGAAGCTGCACCTACGTAAAGTACGGCTACACCACCTGCTAGTTTAGCAAGACGCTCCTGAAGTTTTTCTTTATCATAATCTGAAGTAGTTGACTCGATTTGAGCTTTGATCTGGTTCACTCTGTTATGGATCTCTTCATTATTACCAGCTCCATTAACAATGGTAGTATTATCCTTATCAATAGCTACTTTTTCTGCAGTACCTAACATGTCTATGGTTGCATTCTCCAGAGTGAATCCTCTCTCTTCAGAAATTACAGTACCACCAGTCAAGATCGCGATATCCTCCAACATTGCCTTTCTACGGTCACCAAAACCTGGAGCTTTTACAGCTGCGATTTTAAGTGATCCACGAAGTTTATTCACTACAAGAGTAGCAAGAGCTTCCCCATCTACATCTTCTGCAATGATCAATAACGGCTTTCCAGACTGAGCTACTGGCTCAAGAACCGGAAGAAGATCTTTCATAGAAGAAATCTTCTTATCAAAAAGAAGGATATAAGGATCTTCAAGATCTGCAGTCATTTTCTCAGAATTCGTTACGAAGTAAGGAGAAAGATATCCTCTGTCAAACTGCATACCTTCAACCACATCTACATGAGTTTCAGTACCCTTAGCTTCTTCAACGGTAATTACCCCTTCTTTACCTACCTTATCGAATGCCTGAGCGATTAGATCTCCAATTCTGTCATCATTATTCGCAGAGATAGACGCTACCTGCTTGATCTTTTCTGAAGAATCACCAACGGTTTTCGTTTGCTTTGCAAGATCTGCAGTTAGAGATTCTACGGCCTTATCTATACCTCTTTTTAAATCCATAGGATTTGCACCGGCAGCAACGTTCTTAAGACCTTCTTTTACGATAGCCTGGGCAAGAACGGTAGCTGTAGTAGTACCATCACCTGCAAGATCGTTGGTTTTAGAAGCAACTTCTTTTACCATTTGTGCTCCCATGTTCTCAAGAGCATCTTCAAGTTCGATTTCCTTTGCAACGGTTACACCATCTTTAGTTACAGTTGGCGCACCAAATGATTTACTAATGATCACATTACGACCTTTAGGTCCTAAAGTTACTTTTACTGCGTTTGCCAATGCATCTACACCACGCTTGATCCCGTTACGGGCCTGGATGTCAAATTTTATATCTTTTGCCATTTTTATAAATTTTAATTTCTCAGAAACACAGAGTTCTGAAGCAAATTGGTTAATTAAATTTTATTGATTTGATTTCCTGAGAAATCAGGAAAAACTTTTAGGGTTTTAAACTTATACTATTGCAAGTATATCATCTTCCCGCATGATCAGGTAATCTGTCCCTTCAAGCTTAAGCTCAGTTCCGGCATATTTCCCGTAAAGCACCATATCACCTTCTTTAACAGTCATATCATGGTCTTTGGTTCCTTTACCCACTGCCACTACCTTACCTTTTTGAGGTTTTTCTTTAGCAGTTTCAGGAATAATAATACCAGATGCAGTTTTGTTTTCTGCGGCAACAGGTTCAATAACAACCCTGTCTGAAAGCGGTTTAATGTTTAGTCCCATTTTTATAAATTTTATTATTAGGTTAATTAATTTTATAAATGTGGTAGGGTTATTTCTAAAATTATGCCACTAGCTTATTCCTGCCAATACACAAAAAAAAATGCCAGCTTGTCATAAGCTGGCATTTTTCAGTAAATATATTTTTTAAAAAATTACTGCGCGCTGTCAGTCTGAGTTGGTTGCTCAGCCGGAGTTTGAGTTGCAGGAACTTCAGTATTCACAGGTTCATCACTTTCAAAAACTCTCGTTTCAGCACCTGCTGGAGCATCCATGATAGTTACATTAGAAAGCAGGATAAGCACTAATAATAAAGTAGCAAGGGTCCAGGTGCTCTTGTCAAGAAAATCTGTGGTTTTCTTAACACCTCCCATTTGCTGACCGCCACCACCAAAAGACGAAGATAACCCTCCTCCTTTAGGATTCTGCACCATGATCACAACTACCAGCAAAAATGCCACGATAATTATTAAAGCTAAAAAAATAGTGAATGTACTCATTCTTATTCGTTGTTAATGTCTTGTAATTTCTCTATTGCCCGAATTTGGTCTGCAAAGAAACCACTTTTTTCGGGATTTTTCAAAATTAATATTTTATATGCCTGAATAGCTTTTTTATAATTTTTCTGCTCTAAATAGACCTTGGCCAAAGTCTCTGTCATCAGGGATTCAGGAGCAGCGGCACTTTGTTCAGCCAGGTTGGCTTTATTGGCAATTTTTCCCGGTTTAATCTTTGGATTTTTGGATATGAACTCTTCAATCAATTCAAACTTACGCATCCGGCTCTCATCAGTCTCATCTTCTTTCTCACTTTCTTCCCTTTCTACAGGTTGGGCCCTTGTTAGCTTTAACCATTCTGAGAAGGAATGGGATTCCCGGCCATCAAATTCCAATGGTTTCCCAATACCCAGTTTTTCTTCTGAAGATTCTCCATTTTTTTCTATGGCTAAATCCTCTTCAGTCTCTACCGGTCTTTGAAATAAAGCAGGGTCCATCACTCTTTCAGACTCTGACTGCTTCATTTTTATAGCCTCATTGATATCAATACTCCGGCGGCCATGAACCTCCTCTGGTTCATAAACCGTGATTTGCTTCAGTTTTTCTTCCTGGTCCCGGATCTGTTTGGCGATCTGGTTTTGATTGAACTCCGGCGAGGTAATAAATTCAAAAAGTATACTTCTGTCTGTAGTATAAGCTGCTGTTTTCTTTAGGGCATCATTATAACTGAATTCCTGATGCTCTTTCAATCCCTTTAACCTTATTGCTCTTGCAGCCTGGAAGTAGGGAGCTTTCACAAGAACTTTTTCCAGCTCACGTGTTTGTTCTGATGTAATATCACCAGGATGGTCAAGCAAATATGTAAAGTCCTTCACCTCCATTACCAATCTGTTAATGCGGCATTAAAAATATCCTGCGTTATTCTGGTATAGATCTCATCAAGCGCAGTTTCCAGGTTTGCTCCTACGAGTTGCGTTTGAGCAGGATAATCATAATAGAATGAAAACCGCCTTTCAAAGTCTTTCTCTGGCTCCAGGGTATTATAATATCTTACATTAACTCCTATGGTCAAACGGTTTTGGGCAGCCGTGTTTTGCGCGGTTGCAGACATTGGCGAGATATAATATTCAGTTATCTCCCCTTCAAATATCAGGTCCCCGTTATTATTGGTAAGGTTCAGGCTGGTTTGGTTCAGTATAAGGTCCTGTAGGGAAATCGTAAAAGCACGGTCTATCCCAGGTTCTACGAGATCGGCATTATTCTGAAAAAAGTTAACCTGAAAAGTCTCTGCATCACCAGTATCTGCTCCGGTAAATGAGTAAATCCCACAGGATTGTAATGTTAGTAGTAAAGCAGAGCAAAGTATTAGAAACAGTTTATTCATATTTAAAAAAGCTAGTAAGCTTTAGAAGAGATAATGGAAATCTTTAATGATCCTATTTGAGCTATTCTCTTATTGCTTAAAACTACAAATTATATTGCTTGATCTTGCGGTAAAGGGTTCGTTCACTTATCCCAAGTTCTTCAGCAGCCGCTTTTCGCTTCCCGCTATGGCGTTCCAGGGACTTTTTGATTAGTTCCAGTTCCTTATCCTGTAAAGAAAGAGTCTCCTCTTCTTCAATTTCTTCAGCAAAATAGTATTTATCTTTTTCTTCCTGCTGAGCCTGAGATTCATTATTCTTCTGCGGAATCTGCAAAACATTCAGGTCGTCATCATCAATATCAGCTTCATCTATATCATCGCCGCTGTTACCATAGATCTTCTGGATTAAACCTTCGTTGTCATCCTGCACCTGCTTACTGTCTCCCTCCTGCATTAATTTTAAAGTGAGTTTTTTCAGGTCGTTAAGATCGCTTTTCATATCGAACAGAACCTTATAAAGGATCTCTCTTTCATTACTGAAATCACCCTCCTGCTTCTTATCTGCAATTATTGCCGGAAGGTTACTTCCCATATCAGGAAGATAATGCCTGAGGTCTTTTCCACTAATACTACGATTCTGCTCCAATACAGAGATCTGTTCTGCAACGTTTCTTAACTGCCGAACATTTCCGCCCCAACGGTATTTCTTTAATAGTTCTACCGCTTCGTCCTCCAGCTTGATGGTAGGCATTTTATATTTCAACCCGAAATCTGAAGCAAATTTTCTGAAGAGCAGGTGAATATCTCCCTGTCTCTCGCGTAAAGGAGGCAGGTTGATTTCTACAGTGCTTAGCCTGTAGTACAGATCTTCCCGAAACTTTTCCTTTTTTATAGATTCAAACATATTGATATTGGTCGCAGCCACTATCCTCACATTTGTTTTTTGTACTTTAGAAGAACCTACTTTTATAAACTCCCCGTTTTCAAGAACCCTTAATAAACGAACCTGTGTAGGTAAAGGCAGTTCTCCCACCTCATCCAGGAAAATGGTGCCACCATCTGCCACCTCAAAATATCCGTTACGTGTTTGTGTCGCACCGGTAAAGGCTCCTTTTTCATGACCAAACAACTCACTGTCTATGGTCCCTTCAGGTATTGCCCCACAGTTAACCGCGATATATTTCCCATGCTTTCTATGTGAAAGCGCATGTATAATCTTTGGAATGCTCTCTTTACCAACACCACTTTCTCCTGTTACCAGTACAGAAATATCTGTAGGGGCCACCTGGATCGCTTTTTCTACCGCCCGGTTAAGTTTGGGATCATCCCCAATTATTCCAAATCTTTGTTTAATTGCCTGAACTGACTCCATTTATTAGTACTCAGTATTTAGTAAACAGTAGTTCGCCAAAAAATATTAGCGGAATACTGTAATTATTTTTTTAATTATTATCGCTATAACCTACAGGTTCTCCTATTAGGGTTGCGCTGGTGCAGTCATTTATTTTCACATTTACAAAGTCACCGACCTTATAGTGTTCTTTATCAAATACAACTACTGTATTTTGAGAATTCCTTCCGCTCCAGTGAGCAGCAGATTTTTTAGATTCCTTTTCAATTAAAACTTCTACTGTCCGGCCCAGAAATCTTTCAGTCCTTTTCCTGCTGTGTGCCTGCTGAAGATCAACGATCTCCTGCAACCTTCTTTTTTTCACGTCTTCAGGTACATCATCTTCAAACTTTCGCTCTGCCATTGTTCCCGGTCTTTCAGAATAGGCGAACATATATCCAAAGTCATATTGAACATACTCCATTAAAGAAAGAGTATCCTGATGATCTTCTTCAGTTTCTGTAGGGAATCCAGTTATGAGATCATGAGATATCCCGCAATCTGGGATCATAGATTTTATGTTATCTATAAGCTTGAAATACTCTTCCCGGGTATGAAGCCGGTTCATTTTTTTCAGGATTCGATCACTTCCACTCTGTACAGGTAAATGTATGTAGTTGCAGATATTTCGATATTCTGCCATCACTTCTATTACATCCAGAGTCATATCCTGCGGATTTGAAGTGGAGAATCTAATTCTCATTTTAGGCTGTGCCTCAGCAACAAGTTTTAACAAGCCTGCAAAATTTGTAGCAGTTGCTTTTTGAATTTCAGTAGCATTCTTAAAATCCTTTTTAAGTCCGCCACCATACCAAAGGTAACTATCTACATTCTGCCCTAACAGGGTAATTTCTTTATATCCTTTCGCTGCAAGATCATTTACCTCTTCCACGATACTTTGTGGATCTCGACTTCTTTCGCGCCCTCTGGTAAAAGGCACCACACAAAAAGTACACATATTGTCGCATCCCCTGGTAATAGAAACAAATGCTGAAACTCCATTGGTTTGAAGTCTTACGGGTGAAATATCACCATAGGTTTCCTCTTTACTAAGAATTACATTTATAGCATCACGCCCTTCATCAACCTCATTAATTAGGTTTGGAAGATCTTTATATGCATCAGGGCCAACAACAAGGTCCACGATCTTTTCTTCTTCGAGGAATTTACTTTTTAAGCGCTCGGCCATACAACCAAGTACCCCAACCTTCATTCCCGGATTTATCTTTTTTACCGCATTATATTTCTCCAGACGCTTGCGAACTGTTTGCTCTGCTTTATCTCTAATAGAACAGGTATTCACCAGAACAAGATCTGCATCTTCCAGATTTTGCGTGGTGTTAAATCCTTCTTTTGATAGGATGGAAGCCACGATCTCACTGTCGCTAAAATTCATAGCGCACCCATAACTTTCAATAAAAAGTTTGCGGCTGTTTTCGGCCTTAGGCTCCATTACCAAAGAATTTCCCTGTTTTTTCTCGTCTATTGTCTTCTCCATAAATCTTAAATAACCTGTCGGTTTTTAGAGTGGCAAAGATAGGACTAAACAGAGTTCTGACAAAGTGACATACAAAAATTTAGTACAAGAAACGCAACCTTTTCTCCATATATGCATCTATAGGGTAACTAACTGGTAAAAAATGAAAAGGCTCCTTCAGCTAATTTTTCTTGCAGTATTTATTTCTCTCTATTCATGTGAAGATGAGATAGAAAAAGACCTGATCACAGTTGCCGTCCCGGTAACTCAATCTATCGATGATTTCCGGGCTTCAGTGAAAGTACAGGAACCCAGAAAGATCAGGGAATCTGGTAAGATATACGCCTGGGAAAATTTTATATTCATTAATGATAAAAATGAAGGAGTTCACATAATAGATAATTCAGATCCATACAACCCTGTAAATATTAAATTCCTGAACATTCCACGTAACAGGGATATCGCCATTAAGGACGGTAGATTATATGCCGATCAGGGAATGGACCTGGTAGTATTTGATCTAAGCGATATAAATGTTATTAAGGAAACAGGTAGGGTGCCAGATGTATTCCCAAGGTATTTTGAAAGAGGCCCCGAAGGCGCTACATATGTAGACTTTGAAAATTTTAATTCGGAACAGGAAGTAATTATAGGATATGTACTCGAAAAAAGAAAAATAGAGTATGCTCATCCTGATTTTGAAATCCTCCAATCATCTGGTGACGGAGGACGTGGCGGAAGCGGAACCGGCGGGAGCATGGCCAGATTTAGCATCAAAGGAGACTTTCTCTATGTGGCTGATGAATCCTCATTATCGGTCTTCGACATCTCTACTGCTTCTAATCCTACCAGGTTAAGTTCTGAATATGCGGGATGGCAGATAGAAACCATATTTAATTACGAAGAACATCTGTACTTAGGAAGTTCTACAGGAATGTACATCTACAGCATAGAAAATCCTTCAAAGCCACAGCAACTTTCATTCTTGCAGCATGTGCGGGGATGCGACCCCGTTGTGGTAAAAGATAATTTCGCCTATGTGACGATTAGAGGAGGGAATGAATGTGGACAGAATTTCAACCAGCTG
>JAHELO010000067.1 GCA_024644145.1 Christiangramia sp. | reverse complement strand
GTAAAGCACGCTTTGGTTCTGGAGGCCGTTATTTTTAAAGAAATAGCTGTATTCTCCTTCGGTATAAGGAGCCCCAAGTTTCTCATAATCCCAGAGCTGGGTGAGTCTTTCTTTTAGTTCATTGCGGTAGGGGATATTCTCAAGATAATTGAAGGTGACCTTGTTCTGGGCAACAACCCAATCTTCAGTCTCCTTACTCCGGTCATCTTCCAACCAACGATAGGGATCTTTAACTTCAGTTCCAAAATAATTGGTAACGGTATCAACTTTCTTTGTTTCTGGATAGTTCAAGGCAGTAGCTATGGTTTTTTTAGATTCATCACTACAGGAAACTAATAATCCTGTTGCACAGAGCATGGTAAGCATTTTCTTCATAAAATAGATTTCGTTTAGGCATAAATTAAATATAAAATGCCTGAAAGCTTTATCCTTTCAGGCATTTAAATATATCGATTTAATCTGATATGCTATACAATCTTATTTTCTATAAGGTATTCAGCGATCTGTATGGCATTGGTAGCCGCTCCTTTCCTTAAATTATCTGCTACAATCCACATATTTAAAGTATTCGGCTGGGAATGATCCCTTCTAATTCTTCCTACGAAAACATCGTCTTTACCCTCAGCGTAAACCGGCATAGGGTATGTATTTACCGATGGATTATCCTGGACAGTAATGCCCGGGAAATCGCTTAATAGCTTACGCACCTGTGCCTCATCATACTCCTTTGTGAATTCTATATTTACAGATTCTGAATGGCCTCCAACTACTGGGATCCGGATCGCTGTGGCAGTAACATTAACAGAATCGTCGTCAAGAATCTTTTTGGTTTCGTTGGTAAGCTTCATTTCCTCTTTTGTATATCCATTCTCCTGGAATACGTCACAGTGCGGTAAGGCGTTGCGATGTATGGGATAAGGATAAGCCATTTCTCCGCTTTCCCCGGCATATTCATTTTCCAGCTGCTGTACCGCCTTTACACCGGTTCCTGTGATAGACTGGTAGGTAGAAACCACTACGCGTTTTATCCCGTAAGCATCATGTAATGGTTTTAATGCCATTAACAACTGAATAGTGGAGCAATTAGGATTGGCGATTATCTTATCTTCTTTGCTTAGAAAATGAGCATTGATCTCAGGGATCACGAGTTTATGATCCGGATTCATTCTCCATGCTGAAGAATTATCTATGACTGTGGTTCCGTTCCCGGCAAATTTAGGAGCCCATTCCAGGGAAGTATCTCCACCTGCGGAAAATAATGCGATCTCCGGTTTCATAGACACGGCCGTTTCCAGACTCACCACTTCATATTCTTTACCGGCATATTTTATTCGTTTACCCACAGATCTTTCTGAAGCCACAGGAATAAGTTCGGTTAAAGGAAAGTTTCTTTCTTCCAGTACTTTAAGCATGACGTTTCCTACCATCCCGGTAGCGCCCACAACAGCTACTTTCATATTATACTGTATTTTAAAAATTTGTTTGCAAAGGTATTCCATGAGGAATAACCAAAAATATTTCCAGCTTAAAAAATAATTCAGATATTAAAATTTATACGCATTTGTACATTTTGTAAAAAAAGACCCCTGGTCTTGCCAGGGGTTTGAAGTTTAAAAATGAATAGTGTAGCGGTAAGCCTACTTCTTAATTATTTTGTTTTTTAAGTTCGTCTCTTATTTCCAGGAGAATTTCTTCCTGGGTTGGACCCTTGGGTGCCGGTGCTTCTTCCACATTCTCCTTTTTCTTGGTTTTTTCGTAGGAACGTAGCACTAGAAAAATAAAGAAACCTATTATAATGAAATATATAATTGCCTGTAAAAGATTACCATAGGTGATTACCGCGGCTTCAGCCTCCTTGGCCGCCTCAAGCGATGCATAGGATTGCCCGTCCAGTGAGATGAATTTCTGGGTAAAATCTATTCCCCCGGTTAGAACGCCTATAATTGGCATAATAACATCATTAACAACAGAGGTTACAATTTTGTTGAAAGCAGCACCAATTACCACGGCAGTGGCCAGCATTATGATGTCTTTCTGAAATAAAAAGGTCTTGAAATCTGAGAAGAAGCCCATATATAGGTTTTTAGTAGTTAGTTAAAGTCTAATTTATGTAAAAAAACTAATATAAACTTCCAGCCTTATTCCTGAATGATTCGCCGGGTTACCCTGCGCTGTACTCCGGTAATAAGTTCGTAAGAAATAGTTCCTCCGGCTTCAGCAAGTTTTACGGGATGTTGAGGGCCACCAAAAACTACCACTTCATCTCCTTCTTCGCATTCTATCCCGGTAACATCTATCATGATAATGTCCATGCAAACGTTTCCCACTATTGGAGCATACTTTCCATTCACGTAGACTCCAGCCTTTTGTTTTCCGTAGATCCTGTTGATGCCGTCTGCGTGCCCAATTGGCAAGGTGGCAATTCGTGAAGGCTTCTCTACTTTAAAAACCCTATTGTAACCCACAGTAGCTCCTGGATCCAGTTGCCTAATCTGTGAGATGATCGTTTTTAAAGTTCCAACAGGCTTAAGATGTGGGTCTATATTGGCGTCGTTGCCATAACCATAAAGGCCTATCCCACTTCTCACCATACTAAAGGCCGCTTTTGGGTAGTTAAGCAGTCCCGAAGTATTACAGATGTGAAGCAGGGGTTCATAATCCAGATCTTTTATTAATTCCCAGGTCATTTTCCTGAAAAGATCAATCTGTCCTACAGTAAAATCACGTTCTTTCCAGTCTTCACTTGCAGCAAGATGTGAGAATACAGAGGCTATTCTTACCGTTTTATTAGAAGTGATCAACTCACGGACTTTTTTGATTTCTGGCTGGTCAAAACCAAGTCTGTTAAGTCCGGTATTTAGTTTAATGTGTACAGGATAGTTTTTTTGCTTCAGCCTTTCTGCCGTTATAATAAATGATTGCAGAATTTTTTCGCTGTAGAGGTTGGGCTCGAGACAATGTTCTATAATCTCTTCAAAATGGGTGAATTGAGGATGTAGAACAAGGATTGGCTTTGTAATACCATGTTTTCTTAATCTAACGCCTTCTTCAACATACGCAACCGCAAAATAATCTGTGCCAAGTTCCTCTAGTTTTTTAGCGATCACTACTGAATCACTACCATAAGCATGAGCCTTAACCACCGAAAGGAATTTCACATCCTTATCTATTTTGGACCTTAAAAAACGGTAATTATGAGCCAGATTCCCCAGGTTAATTTCCAAAACGGTTTCTTTGGCTTCAGGCATTTTCCTCCTTGGTTTTAGATTTTAATTCTTCCGGTTCCTTTACGTCTAGTTTTTTGATTCTCTCCTTCAGCATTGCTTTATAATATGCAGCACGGCTAAGAGGTTCGTATTCTTCATTCTCGCCCAGGAAAACCAGGTCGTCGTTAATTGCTTTTCTATAACTAAATTGCGCAAGATTTCCGGTTCTGGTACACACTGCATGCACTTTAGTTACATATTCTGCTGTGGCCATTAAATTAGGCATGGGCCCAAAAGGATTTCCCTTAAAATCCATATCAAGGCCGGCAACTATTACGCGGATGCCCTGATTGGCGAGGTCGTTACAAACCGAAACGATCTCATCGTCAAAGAACTGAGCTTCATCAATACCTACCACATCACAGCCATCTGCCAGAATTCTAATATTTGAAGCTGAAGGAACCGGGGTAGACCGTATTTCATTTGAATCATGGGAAACTACCATTTCCTCATCATAGCGGGTATCTATAGCGGGTTTGAAGATTTCTACGTTCTGTTTGGCAAATTTGGCCCGTTTGAGTCTGCGAATCAGTTCTTCGGTTTTACCGGAAAACATAGAGCCGCAAATAACCTCTATCCAGCCAAATTGCTCTTCGTGATTTACTGTATTTTCGAGAAACATTTTGTATTTTTCAAGTCGAAATGGGGAATTGCCTCATTCGCATAAAGGTGGAACAAATTTATTAAAAATACAACCCTGATAACGGGTGGAATCCTTAAAGTTATGAAATGAGACCGGCTATTTATTAAGGTACACCGGCTCTAAATCTAGATTAACGCAAGGGTTAAAAATTAATATCAGATGAAAAAGAAAATCGAAGCAGATTTGACCAATATAGCTGAGAAGATCCTTCAGGAGAAGGGGAAAATGGATACGGGTCAACTTAAGAAAATGGCGAAAGACCTTTATGAAAAACTTACCGTCCTGGCATTTACAGAAAAGCATCTTTCCGCAGAACCTGAAGCCTCTCCAAAGGAACAGGTAAAAAAGGAGCCGGTGAAGACCAAGCAGCAGAATTTATACGATGAATTTTACCCTGATGGTACTGAATACAATAAAAATAGAGATGCGATCACCGAGCCCAATACTGAAAAAATAAAGGACATCGTAGCTCAAATGCCTCCGGAGACTGAAAAGGTGGACTATATTATGAACAGTATCAATGCAGAGCCTGAAATGGCTAAAACTGCAGAACCTGAAAAACCACAAAAGGATTTCAGAAATATAGGAGTAGATTATGATAACCTGCCAGATTTTGAACCCGTAAATCATATTGAAAAAAATAATAAGCCTAGGTCATTGAATGATCGTCTGAAAAAGGGAATTAATATTGGTTTAAACGAGCGCCTGGCATATATAAGACATTTATTTGATGGCAACACGGCAGATTATAATCGCGTGCTTTCGCAGCTCAACACCTTTACCAGCCATGAAGAGGCCCGGAAATTCATTGAGAAAGTGGTGAAGCCAGATTATAACCATTGGGAAGGAAAAGAAGAATATGAAGAGCGTTTTCTGGCGCATATTGAGAATAAATTTGAAAATTAGGGATTAACCTATGGGAAAATTATTTCTGGTTCCCACACCAATTGGGAACCTGGAAGATATCACCTTTAGAGCCATAAGAGTTCTTAAAGAAGCCGATCTCATCCTGGCTGAAGATACCCGGAATAGCGGAAAACTTTTAAAACATTTCGAGGTGAGCACTCCAATGCAAAGTCACCATATGCACAATGAGCATAAGACGGTAGATCATGTGGTGTCTCGTATTCAGGCGGGTGAAACCGTTGCACTCATTAGTGATGCAGGTACCCCGGCGATTTCAGATCCCGGGTTTCTGTTAACGCGTGCCTGTGTGGAAGCAGGAGTAGAGGTAGACTGCCTGCCGGGAGCTACGGCTTTTGTTCCCGCTCTGGTGAACAGCGGCCTCCCGAATGATAAATTTATATTCGAAGGATTCCTACCTGTGAAAAAAGGCAGGCAAACCCGGTTAAAGTTTCTTGCAGAGGAAACCAGGACCATGATATACTATGAATCTCCCCATAAGCTCATTAAAACTTTGGGAAACTTCGTGGAGTACTTTGGCGAGGACCGGAAAGTTTCTGTTTCACGGGAGATCACAAAGCTGCACGAAGAAACCGTACGAGGTACTGCTGCAGAGGTTTTAAAATATTATACAACCCATCCACCAAAGGGCGAGATAGTAATAGTAGTAGCTGGTAAATCTTAAAGTTTGGAAGATCTTTTATGTAAAATAAGAGATTGTAAAGTTTGTCATGAACACCTTCCTTTGGGAGCCAGGCCTATTATTGAAGCTACCCGCAAATCTAAAATCGTTCTTATTAGTCAGGCGCCGGGACGTATAGTCCATGAGACCGGCATCGCCTGGAACGACCAAAGCGGTAAAAAACTAAGAGATTGGTTGGGGGTAGATCGAGATACCTTTTATAACACAGAAAATTTCGCCATTCTACCCATGGGATTTTGCTATCCCGGGAAGGCAAAAACCGGGGACCTTCCGCCTCGTAAGGAATGTGCTCCATTATGGCATGATGAGGTATGGGAAGAGTTAAATGAGTCCACATTAAAAATTGCTATAGGTTCATATGCCTGTGATTATTATCTCGGTAAAAAAACTAAACTCACTGCAAAAGTCCTTAATTACGAGCAATATTTACCTGATTACTGGCCACTGCCACACCCCTCACCGGTGAACAGGTTCTGGCGTGCGAAGAACCCCTGGTTCGAAGAAGATATCGTCCCGAAACTTCAGCAGAAAATTGCCGAAATTTTAAGCTGAAATTTTAAAATCCTGTATCTTGTTTTGCTATTTTCGGCATCAAATCAATCTGTATAAACATGCGCTGGACCTTAAAACCTAAACCTGATCCTATTACCGTAAATACGCTGGCAGATAAGCTAGGAGTGGGAGTTCCGGTTGCAAAATTACTGGTCCAGCGAGGGATCACTACCTTTGATGAGGCCAAAAAATTCTTCCGCCCAGACCTGAAATTGCTGCATGACCCTTTTCTTATGAAAGACATGGAGAAAGCAGTGGAGCGTATTGATGAGGCTCTTCAGAAGGAAGAAAATATAATGGTCTTCGGAGATTATGATGTAGATGGTACCACCAGCGTAGCTCTAATGTCTTCATTTCTAAAGTTCAGATATCCAAATGTTACAACATATATCCCAGATCGTTATGAAGAAGGGTATGGCGTTTCCTATAAAGGAATAGAATACGCGGCAGATAATGATATAAGCCTGATCATTGCCCTGGATTGTGGCATAAAAGCAATAGAAAAGGTAGCTTATGCTAAAGATAAAGGCATCGACTTTATAATCTGTGACCATCACCGGCCTGGAAAGGAGATCCCCAATGCCGTAGCTGTCCTCGACCCAAAAAGAGAAGATTGTAATTATCCTTATGATGAACTTTGTGGATGTGGTGTCGGGTTTAAACTTATACAGGCGATTACCAAAAAGAATGGGGAGCCCGAAGAAACTCTTCTCCCATATCTGGATCTGGTTGCTACTGCAATTGGTGCCGATATAGTCCCTATAACCGGCGAAAACAGGATACTTGCCTACCATGGATTACATGTTATTAATGTAGCTCCCCGGCGTGGAATCAAGAGTTTACTGGGTGATCGTCGTAATGTAAGCATTACCGATGTGGTCTTTATAGTGGCGCCCAGGATTAACGCTGCGGGTAGAATGAAACATGGGCTGCATGCCGTTAACTTACTTACTGAAGAAGATGAAGCTATATCTAAGAAATATGCCGAGGAGATAGAAGCTTATAATACAGACAGGCGAAGTGCAGATAAATCTATTACCGAAGAAGCGAAGCAACAGATCATTGCCCAACAGGAAGAATCCCGTTTAACTACTGTAGTGTACGACGAGAACTGGCATAAAGGGGTTATTGGGATCGTAGCTTCGCGTCTTACCGAAACCTGGTACCGCCCCACCCTCGTTTTTACAAAAAGCGGAGAAAGACTGGCAGCTTCAGCACGATCTGTCAAGGGTTTTGATGTATATGAGGCTCTGGAAGGCTGTAAAGATCATATAGAGCAGTTTGGAGGTCATAAATATGCTGCAGGGCTAACCCTGATGGAATCTGAATACTTGAATTTCAAGCAGAAATTTGAAGAGGTGGTAGCTGAAACCATAGATCGAAATTTGCTTACTCCTGAAATTTCTATCGATGCAGAAATTTCTTTAAGAGATATCACTCCCAAGTTTTACAGGATCCTGAAACAATTTGCCCCGTTTGGTCCCGGAAATATGTCTCCCGTTTTTATGAGCAGAGGATTAACAGATACGGGTTTTGGGAAATGTGTGGGAGAAGACAAAACTCATTTAAAATGCCAGGTTCAACAGGAGAATGGTGGACCCAGATATGATGTTATTGGTTTTAACCTTGGCGATAAGCTGGACCTAATAAAGGAGGGAAAAAAAT
>JAHELO010000066.1 GCA_024644145.1 Christiangramia sp. | reverse complement strand
TGAGGAGAAAGTTTGTGAACTTCAAAAAATGTATTTCTTACCGGAAGCCCGCGGGAGAGGGATAGGTACGGATATGATTACCCAGTGTCTTGAATTTGCCAGGTTAAATAATTTTGAACAGTGCTATATAGAAACCCTGCCATATATGAAGGGTGCCCGCAAGTTATATGACAAAAATGGTTTTGAAGTAATAGAAGAGCCACTTGGTAATACCGGGCATTATAACTGTACGGTTTTTATGACCAAAGATTTATAGCGCAGACAATTGATGAAAATTCTACACAACTATTAATGACGATCTCGCAGTTAAAGGACCATTTTTTCGAGACGCTTAAGGAAGAATTTCCTGGGCATGAACTACAGTCCTTCTTTTTTATACTTACTGAACATTTCCTGAACAAAAGTAGGCTTGATATTGCATTAGAGCCGGAACTGGAAATATCAAACGAACAGCAGGCCGATTTTGAAAAGGCAATTTTAAGGCTTAAAGAACATGAGCCTGTACAATATATTACGGGAAAAACAGAGTTTTTTGGCCTGGAATTCAAGGTTGATAAAAATGTCCTTATCCCAAGACCGGAGACAGAAGAGTTGATAAACTGGATACTGGATGATCATAAAGAAGCGGGCAAAGAATTAGAAATTCTGGATATTGGTACTGGTAGTGGTTGTATTCCAATTTGTCTGGCAAAAGAATTAAAGTATTCTCAGGTGAGTACAATAGACGTGTCTAGTAAAGCTTTACGGTTAGCCAAAATAAATGCAGATCTTCATAATGTATCTGTAAATTTTATACAGCAGGATATTCTCGAGCCGTCTTGTTTAGATAAGAAGTACGATATCATAGTTTCTAACCCACCATACGTACGGGAATTGGAGAAAAACAAAATGCATAAGAATGTCCTGGATTTTGAGCCAGCACTGGCATTATATGTAAAAGACCACGATCCCTTACTCTTCTATGAAAAGATCTCCCGGCTCGCGGAAAAATCACTGGCAAAAACTGGTACTCTGTATTTTGAGATCAATCAGTATTTGGGGAAAGAAACGAAAGCCCTGGTTGAGAAATTCGGTTTTGAAGCTGAATTGAAAAAGGATATTTTTGGAAACTATCGAATGCTGAAAGCAATTAAGACATAATTAATGACAGAAACCTTGAATAAGATCCATAACCTTGCGGTTTTTTGTGCAAGTAGTGACGGTAATGATGAAAGAATCTATAATACTGCATATGAAGTTGGCAGGAGCATGGCGAAAAATGATATCAGGCTCATTTATGGAGGAAGCAAACTTGGATTAATGGGGCAGGTTGCACGGGGTATCATGGATCATGACGGAAAAGCGACCGGGGTGATACCAGATTTTCTTAAAACCAAGGAAGTGGTGCATGAGGGATTAGATAAGCTTATTACTACAGAAGATATGCATGAGCGCAAGCTTACCATGCACGAGCTTAGTGATGCCTTTCTTACACTTCCCGGTGGTTTTGGAACCTTTGAGGAATTATTCGAGATCGTAACCTGGGCGCAGTTGGGATTGCATAGAAAACCAATTGGCCTGCTTAATATTAACGGATTCTATGATGATCTAATAAATATGCTGGAGACCATGTGTGAAAAAGGGCTCTTAAAGCGTGATAATTTAGATATATTAATCGTATCAGATAACTTTGAAGATCTTCTGGGAAAAATGAGGAAATTTGAACCTAAGCCTGTTCCAAAATGGATGAACAGACATCAAACCTGATCATGAAAATTAAGCAACTTACGGTATATACTTCCAATCTTGAAGATCAATTAGAATTCTACAGAGATGAGCTGAATTTTAATATTTCTAGTTCTGGCAATAACTATTTTGAAATAAGAGCCGGTTATACCCGCTTAAGATTTGAGCTGCGGAAAAATGCTACTCCTTACCATATAGCATTTCATATTCCAGACCGGAAGGAGGAAGAAGCGATGGAATGGCTAGAGCGGATAGTTCCCATTCTAAAATTTAATGAAGACAAGATCATAGATTTTCCTAACTGGCAAGCCAGGTCGGTTTACTTTTATGACCGGGATAAGAACATCATGGAATTTATTTCCAGGCGTGATTTTAAAAAACCAGATTCGGCTATTTTTAATGCGTCCAGTGTGATAGGAATCGCAGAAATAGGCCTGGTTACCGGGAATATAAAGGATAGTTTTGAAGAGCTGAAAATGCAATGCGGGTTAGATCGCTTTGATGGTGACTTTGAAAGATTCTGTGCGATAGGCGATCCTTCCGGATTGCTAATTACTATTAATAATGAAAAAAAGGACTGGTTCCCCAGTAATGATAAAGCCTATAGTTCAGATTTTAAACTTGAATTTGAACATGGATCAAAAACCTTTAATCTGAAATTCAGTAATGATTCACTTGTTATTTCAGAAATTTAAATACAATACAATTTTACATGGACGTCGAAAAAAAGATTCAGGAGCTTCGAGAAGAACTGCAACAGCATAATTACAGTTATTATGTGCTTGATAAGCCACAAATAAGTGATTATGATTTCGATATGAAACTTAAGGAACTTCAGGAGCTTGAGGAAAAATATCCTGAATTAGATGATCCAAATTCTCCTACTAAACGAGTTGGTGGTGCGGTCACCAGGAATTTTGAAACCGTGGTACATGATCATCGCATGTATTCACTATCCAATTCTTACTCTAAAGAAGAGCTTGAAGAGTGGGAAACAAGGATCCGGAAATTAGTGGATGGCAAGGTGCAGTATGTTTGTGAGCTTAAATATGACGGGGCCTCTATAAGTCTTACCTATAAAAATGGAATCCTAAGCAGGGCAGTGACCCGGGGAGATGGATTCCAGGGAGATGATGTGACCAATAATGTGCGTACTATACGATCTGTGCCTTTGAAACTTAAAGGTGATTACCCTGAAAAATTTGATATTCGCGGGGAAATCGTTCTGCCATATGAAGGTTTCGCCAAAATGAATGCTGAGCGTGTTGATATTGGGGAAGAGCCATATGCGAATCCCAGGAATACCGCATCTGGCAGTTTGAAGTTGCAGGATAGTGCTGAAGTTGCTAAAAGACCTCTGGAGTGCTTGCTATATAGCATTGTTGGTGAAAATACCGGGGTTAGATCTCAATTCGAAGGACTTGAGAAGGCAAGAAATTGGGGATTCAAAGTACCTCAGGAATCTGAATTAAAAAATTCTATAGAGGAGGTGCTGGAGTATATAAATTACTGGGATCAACATCGTCATGATCTGCCATACGAAACAGATGGGGTGGTAGTTAAAGTTAATGATTTCCATCAGCAGGATGAACTGGGGCATACTGCTAAATCTCCACGCTGGGCAATAGCTTACAAATTCAAGGCAGAACAGGAGAGTACAGAATTAAAAAAGATCACCTATCAGGTTGGCAGGACTGGAGCGATCACTCCGGTGGCTAATCTCGCACCAGTTCAGCTGGCAGGAACTATTGTAAAAAGAGCCTCCCTGCATAATGCAGATCAAATTGAAAAACTGGATGTAAGGGAAGGAGATACAGTGTTTGTTGAAAAAGGTGGTGAGATTATCCCGAAGATCGTAGGGGTAGATTTCACTAAACGGGACCAGGAGAGCGAGCCCACGCAGTATGCAACCAATTGCCCTGAGTGTGAAACGGAACTTATCAGGAATACAGGTGAAGCTCAACATTATTGTCCTAATGCCAATGGCTGTCCTCCCCAGATCATAGGTAGAATTCAGCATTATATTTCCAGAAAAGCCATGGATATTGAAGGGTTGGGGGGCGAAACGGTTACTCTCCTGGTAAAAGCCGGTCTTATTCATAATTATGCAGATCTATATACGTTGCGGAAAGAGGATGTGCTTCCCCTGGAACGAATGGCAGAAAAATCTGCAGACAATCTTATTAAAGGAATTGAAAAATCTAAAGAAATACCGTTTGAAAGGGTTCTTTTCGCTTTAGGAATCAGGTACGTGGGAGAGACAGTTGCTAAAAAACTGGCCAAACATTTTAAAAGTATTGATGCCCTGGCAAATGCCTCTGAAGCTGAATTAGTAAATGTAGATGAGATAGGTGAGAGGATTGCCTGGAGTGTGGCAGACTTTTTTAATACAGAAGCTAATATTGAGATCGTTCAGCGTTTGAAAGAATATGGTGTTCAACTGGAAATTTCTGCCGAGAAACTGGCTAATCAAACCGATATGTTAAAAGGGAATAGCTTTGTGATCTCAGGTGTGTTTGAAAAGATCTCAAGGAATGATCTTAAAAAAATGATTGAAGATAATGGCGGGAAGGTTTCTAGTTCCATTTCATCTAAAACCACATATCTTGTTGCAGGCGCCAATATGGGACCAAGTAAACTGGCAAAGGCAGAGAAGCTTGGTACCAATATTATTAGTGAAGATGATTTTCTAAAAATGCTGGAATAACCTATTTTATAGATGTTTAATAGCTTCAATTCAGTATTTCTTTTCTTAGGTCTGTTTTTCATGTGTTTACAGGGTGTGCAGGCGCAGCAGCTTCCTCAAGGTTTCGTTTATTTAGATAAAGAGATTCCAGATATAGTTTATGAGGTGAGATATGCAGGAGAAAATAATTTTATGGGGAAGCCGGTTAGGGGTTATGAAAAATCCCGGGCAATTTTAAGTGCTCCGGCGGCAGCAGCTTTGGCGAAAGTTCAGAAAGAGTTAATATCAAAAGATTATATGCTTAAGCTTTTTGATGCGTACAGACCACAGAAGGCTGTAAACCACTTTATGGAATGGGCACGAGATAAAAATGATACTTTAAGAAAATCTGATTTCTATCCCGATGTTGCGAAAAAAGACCTTTTTGAATTAGGATACATTTCTACACGGTCTGGCCATTCCAGAGGCAGTACCGTGGATATTACCCTTGTAAATGTTGAAGATTGTAGTGAAGTGGATATGGGAGGAAGCTATGATTATTTTGGTGAAATTTCCAATCATTATTCAAACCAGATCACTCCTCAACAAAAGAAAAACCGGGAGCTTTTGAGATTAATAATGCGCAAATATGGTTTCAGGTCGTATTCCAAAGAGTGGTGGCATTACACTTATGATGCAGAACCTTTCCCGGATACTTATTTTGATTTCCCTGTAAATTGAATTAGCGTACTGCAATTTTAACCCCGTCTGCCGTAATATTGTTATCGGGGTCCAGGTAAAAATCTATTCTTCCCAGGTAAAGACCATAGCAACCTGCTTGATTTACAAGGACACTCTTGTCGGCCTTATTTTTCACTATGGTTGGTTTTTCCAGAAATGTATGTGTATGACCACCAATAATGAGGTCTATATTTTCAGTTGCTTTTGCGAGTTTTATATCTGAGATCTCATTGCTTCTGTATTCGTAGCCCAGATGTGACAAGCAAATTACCAGGTCACAATCTTCTTCGTTTCTCAGTTTTGAACTAATATCGGTAGCAATTTCAATAGGGTCGAGATATTTAGTTTCTTTAAAAAGATTGTCGTTCACTAAACCTTTTAATTCTATCCCGATCCCAAAAACTCCAATCCTAACCCCGTCCCTGGTAAAGACCTTGTAATTTTTGGTATGTCCATCCATGATGGTGTTGCTGAAATCATAATTAGAGATCACAAAATCAAAATCTGCATGAGGTAGCTGTGCATATAAACCGTCTATCCCATTATCGAAATCATGATTGCCTATGGTTGCTGCATCATATTTAAGCTTGCTCATGAGTTTGAATTCGAGTTCTCCACCATAGAAGTTGAAATAAGGCGTGCCCTGAAAAATATCCCCGGCATCCAGTAAAAGGGTATTTGGATTTTCCCTTCGTATTTTTTCAATTAAAGTTGCCCTTCTGGCGACCCCGCCCAGGTTTGCGTTACGGCCTTCCTCAGGACCAAATGGTTCTATATGGCTATGTACATCATTCGTATGTAAAACGGTAATATGCTTTTTAGTAGTGGGGCCAAATGCCAGTGATGATAATCCCCCAAGGCTCAAAAAAGCCGTAGCGGCTGCAGTATTATTTATAAAATCCTTTCTTTTCATGGTGCTTATTCTCTTATGTATCGCTGGTCTTTTTCTGCCCTGATGGTGTCAATTTTTGTGAAATAATCTATCAGGCTATTTCTAACTTTATAACCTGTTTTATACATGTTCACCGCCTCTTTAAAAAATTGCATATTATCTCCACCGTTAGAGAGGTAATCTGAAGTTGCGACAAGATAGGTTTCATCTTCCTCTATCTGCTTACCATTAATGGAAGCATCAATAATCTTGAAATTCTTAGTTGCTCTTATTTGAATTCCGCTAACCGGATGAGCTTTTTTTGCCTTTTCCAGGTATTTGAGCATTTTCCTGATCTGCTTGCCTGTAAGCTCTGCTACCACTATCTCATTTTCAAAAGGCATTAAATTATATGCTGATCTAGTGGTTATTCCACCTGCTGGTAATTCAGCTCTTATCCCTCCATGGTTAAGTAAAACCAGATCTATATCTCTGCCGGCACTTTTTTGAATCACCGGATTGGCCTGGATCATCACTGCATCTGCCATTAAATTCCCAAGGGCGGTATTCATGTCTCCGTCATTTTTGGAAAGCAGCCGCGGATTATGGGCAAGAACAGAATCTAAGGTTTTATTTAGGTGTTCTTTGTAAGGAGCGATAAAACCGGAAATTTCCTCATTTTCCTTGATGTCATCATTCACTTCTATTCTTGACGAATTAATTTCGGTTATGCCTAGATGCTCATGTTCACTTCCTTTACAGGAAAGAAGGGTTACGGTTAATATGATGAAAATTAATCTTATCGTTTTCATACGTGGAGAGATATGCTGCAAATATAGAAAACTTACAATCGGTGTGTTTTTATAATATAGATAATATAGATTGAACCGAGTTATACAGTAACTTTATTCGCTGAGAATTCCGAAGTATCCAGGTTGATAAGATGGTAACTTAATAAGTATTTAACTTATTATTAATAATATTATTTCTTTTCTATATTTACGTTCCCATCTCTATTAATATGAAAAACAGTCAATCTTATATCCTGGCGGGTATACCTTTGCTTCTTCTATTCCTGATAGCCGCAGTTTATAACAATACCTGGTTGTCTTATATGTCGGAATTCCTGGCTTATTTAGCGTTTTCCATTGTATTCTATCGCAAACTTGACCGTTCAAGTATAAATTTACTAGCCTACCTGGGCTTAAGTATGGTGGCAGTCCTCTTTAAATGTATTCAGGGGATAGATCTTATTTTTTACCTGGTAATGCTGCTTCAGGTGGCAGCGTATATATTTTTGTCTATAGAGGCGATGAAATATACTCAAAGGGAATATGCGAACAAGTATATGTTACTCTTCTTTTTCCTAATGATAAGTGCTAATATTTACTTTGTGTTTGACCATTTTCAGGAATTGGGGAGTCAGATTGGAGGTATGGTCGAGCTTGTTTTTTATTCTATTTATTACATCGCCCTGCTTTCCCTTGCGATCGTGGCTCTTATTTATTACCTGAATTCCTATTCCCGAAAATCTGTATTTTTCGTTACGTTGGTAATGAGTTTGGTGATTTCAGATATTCTTCGAGATATGGCTATGTACTATTTTGCCGATGCCAGTGTACTTTTTCTAGAATGCTTTCTTCGCTTTGCCGGAGTGCTCCTGGCCTTTATATTTTTTGGGACTGAAGAAAAGAAGCTCAAGCTTATTAATCTTGTCTAAATCTATTAAATTTAACAGATTGAACAAAGCTGTTAAATCT
>JAHELO010000065.1 GCA_024644145.1 Christiangramia sp. | reverse complement strand
TGCCCTTTTTTTTCTGTTCTTCGGAAGTATCTATTTCGGGTTGTGGGGCAAAATTCCAAGTTCCCAGGAGCTAACAGACCTTAAACAAAACAAAGCTACTCAGGTACTCGCCTCAAATGGAGAGCTAATAGGTAAATTCTATGTCTATGACCGCCAACCAATTGAATTCTCTCAATTTCCAGAACACCTAATAGAGGCCCTTATAGCTACTGAAGATGCCAGGTTCTATGAACACGATGGTATAGATAACAGGAGTTTATTACGGGTCTTCGTAAAATCCATACTTCTTCAGGATGAATCTGCCGGGGGTGGTAGTACAATAACCCTGCAACTCGCCAAGAACATTTATGGCCGACGTGATTTTGGGATGTTCGGAATCGTGATCAATAAAATGCAGGAGGCTATAATAGCCAAAAGGCTTGAAGATATCTATTCTAAAGATGAAATCCTTGAGCTTTATTTTAATACGGTACCCTTCAGCGATAATACCTACGGGATAGAAAGTGCCTCTCTAAAATTCTTTAATAAACATACTTCAGAATTAAAGCTGGAAGAAGCTGCTGTACTTGTAGGTATGCTTAAGGCCAGCCATTACTATAATCCAAGGATATTTCCGGAGCGCAGCAGGTTAAGACGTGATGTAGTTCTTATGCAAATGGCCAGATATAATTACCTCACGATGGCAGAAGCCGAAGAGGCCAAATTACTTCCTATGATCCTGGACTATAAGAGTTATAGCCATAACAAGGGAATTGCGCCTTACTTCAGGGAGCAGGTGAGAAAAGATGTAACCCGTGTTCTAGACACGCTAAAGAATAAGGACGGTGAAAAATATAATATTTATCGTGACGGACTGATTGTACATACAACACTGAATTATGAAATGCAGCAGCTTGCTGAAGAAGCAATGCTGGAACATATGGCTGAATTACAGAAACAACATGAAGAATCTTATGGAAATAATGCTCCCTGGATACGCAATAAGGAAATATTGAATAGTGCGGTGAAGAGATCTGAAAGATATCAGTCACTTCTAAAGGAAGGTCTATCTGAAGCGGAGATCTTAAAGAAACTGGAGCAAAAACACGCTACAGAGCTTTTTACCTACGAGGGTATGGAAACCAGGAATGTAAGTACAATTGACAGTATCGCACATTATTTAAAATTCCTGAATTCAGGTTTGCTTGCAGTAGACCCTGAAGATGGTGGTGTTCAGGCATGGGTTGGTGGTGTTGATTTCAGATTTTTTAAATATGACCATGTAGCCCAGAGTAAAAGACAGGTGGGCTCCACCTTTAAACCCATCGTATATACCGCAGCCCTGGAGAACGGAATAGACCCCTGCTCCTATTTCTCTGTAAGGGAAGTTACTTATAAGGATGGATGGACTCCATCAAATTCATCATCTGAAGGTGATGACCCAAATATGAACTATAATCTTAAAACTGCATTAAGTAAGTCCATGAACACCATTGCTGTAAAGGTTTTAATGGAAACCGGCGTGGGCAACGTGATTGAGCAGGCCAGGCAAATGGGTGTTGAATCAGACCTTCCTGCTGTGCCGTCTATAGCATTAGGAACAGCTTCTCTTAATTTAAGTGAACTTACCACGGCTTATACTTCGTATGTTAATAATGGCTACTCTTCAAAACCATATTATATCACAAAGATAGAAGACGGGAACGGTAATTTACTGGCAGAATTCGAACCCAGGGTATCAAAAAGAAAAGCTTTTTCTGAAGATACCCGAAAGATAATGATCAATATGATGCAGGCCACGGTTAATGAAGGTACAGCCACTAGACTAAGATATAGATATGGTCTACAGAATGACATCGCGGGAAAAACCGGGACTACACAGAATAACAAGGATGGATGGTTTGTAGGGATCACTCCCGGCCTGGTTTGTGTTACCTGGGTGGGAGCCGATGATCACAGGATAGGTTTCAGGAATACGGCTATTGGTCAGGGAGCTAACTCAGCCCTACCCATTTTTGCAAAATTAATGCAGAAAATGAATGCAAATTCTAATTTCAATGAGATCACGAATGCACGATTCAGACCTCTGCCTCATGATCTTGCTGAAATGATGGAATGTCCGCCGCAGGAACGAGACAATTTCTTTGAACGTCTTTTCTCCGGAAAAAATAAAAATGACAAGCCAGATAAGGATAAAAAAGACCGGAAGAAAAAAGGATTCTTCCAGCGTCTTTTCGGTAAAAAAGATAAGGATAATTAAAACTCCTTATTAATCTGCATCCTAAGTTTACGGGAATAATCTTCCTCGAGCCAGTCGCGATAATTTTTGGTGCTCTTGCTTATGCAGTAGGAATATTGCCTGATGCGTGATGAAATATCGTCTTTCAATTCCTTGGCCAAAATTCTTGCATCAAAGACATCTTCACTGTTTTCCACACACATTTTCACGTGCTGGTCCATAGACCATTCCAATACTGCTTTAGATTTCAGGCCTTTTTTGATCACTTCGTCATAAGCTGCTTCCACATCAAAGGTCACATCCTCTGTCTTGGAAAATAATTCACGAACTTCAGGTGGCATTTGATACTGGAAATCTCTTTCTATTTCTTCATCACTTAATAGATTTTCGAAATAGAAATCGGGAGACCTGAAGATCTGTTTCCAGTCTACTGGCGTACTCCAGTGCCCAAACCTGGCCATATTATTCCCCAGATCTATTACATTAAATTCGCTTTTATCCTTTAAAACCCTTGAACCACGGCCTATCATCTGGAAGTATAAGGTAAGAGATTTGGTGGCTCGGTTTAAAATAATTGTTTCTACGGTTGGCTCATCAAAACCTGTGGTAAGAATACTTACCGAGGTCACGATCGCATCTGGAGTATGTTTGAACCATTTTAAAATATCCTTACGGTCCTGCTTACTCGTAGTATTGTCCAGATGCCTTATGGGCAGTCCGGCATTCTTGAACGTATGATATACTTCTACAGAGGTATTTATACCATTATTGAATATAAGGGTCTTTTTTCCTCTGGACCTTTCATAATAAGCGGTAAGCAGTTTCTCCTGCATGCTGTAATTAGAATACAGTTCCTCTGAAGATTTCACAGTATAATCTCCATTCATCCCTACCTTAAGATTGGTAAGGCCCACATTATAACTATAAATGTTGGCCCTTGCCAGAAAGCCTTTTTCTATAAGCGAATTAATAGAATCTCCTACGATAAGTTCCCGGTAGTTGTCTTTCATAGGCAACTTAATATTAGAACTTAAAGGAGTGGCGGTCACCCCTAAAATGAAACACTTCTCAAAAAACTTGAACAGCTTTCTAAATGAGTTATAATGAGCTTCATCAATGATCACCAGCCCTATATCTTCAATTTCCAGTTTTTCGTCATTCAGCCTGTTGTTAAGTGTTTCCACCATAGCAACAAAACACATATAATCATCCTGATCTGGTAATTCTTTAACCTTACTGTTTATGATCTTGTTACGAACCCCAAAGCCAGATAACATCTTGGAAGTTTGCTTACATAGTTCTATACGGTGAGTAAGAATTAAAACCTTTTTGTTAGTTCTTTGGATATATTCCCTGGTCATTTGAGAGAATATAACTGTTTTTCCACCTCCAGTAGGAAGCTGATATAGAAGATTATAATTTTCAGGATGTTCTTCTATCACCCCAAAGATCTTATTGATATCTTTTTGCTGATAATCGTATAATTCCTTGTCTACTTTTTTCTTTTCAATACCAAATGTTTCTAACCCCATAGATTCCTTTATAAGTAAGCAATTTTGCAAAAATAAGGCATTTTAAACTTTACTCAAAAATTAATTGAAGAATAAGAAGCATTAAAATTTATTCATTTCAATCCGGAATTTAGTAATTTTAGAAGCCCAATATTTTTTATTTTTATATCTCAGTCATTTGTGATAATAACTGCGAAAAACAATCCCCCGGATTAAGTTTTAACAATAAAAATCTGGTGGTTTGAACTCTGCACAGAAGTTATATTTCAAACATCAACTTACATTGAAAGAATGCGAACTATTTGCAGATCTATCCCAGGAGCAATGGATGGAGCTGCTGGAGAATTTCCATGAAGAAACCTGGGTCAAGAATTCCTGTATCATCAATCAGCAAAAATTCCTTTTTAATTTCTATATCATTACATCTGGCCGTATTAAAATGTATAATGTAGACGAGTTCAGTGAGAAGGAACATACCCTATTTCTTCTAAAAAAGGCAGATGTTTTTGATCTTTTCTGTCTCATAGACGGCATTAAACACCGGGTGTATTACGAATGCCTGGATAAGATCAAAGTGCTGGCCATACCCATGGATAAACTCCGGGATTGGTTAAACAAAAATCCTCATCAATATCAACACTTTCTCTCTTATGCAGGTAAAATGATGAGGGCCCTGGAATCTAATGTTTCTCAGCTTATTTTCACAAATATTACCACCCGCCTTTTAAAACTACTATTGGAGAACGTGAATTCTAAATCTAAAAAACTGGAAGTCATAAACGATCTGCCTAATAAAGAAATAGCTAATCTAATAGGATCTACTAGAGCCGTAGTGAACAGGCATCTGCAATTATTAAAACAAAGCGGTTCCATCAAGATCTCAAGAAACCAGTTAGAGATCAGGGATATTAACCTTCTTCTACGTGAACTTGAAAAACAGCACCGACAGTAAAAAATAATTTGCTGTGCTACTTAAGTGGTTTCCATTACCCTTCATTAATCTTACCTTGGTGTCTCATTCCAAAACATTTTATTCAATCATTTAATTCATCAGTATCATGAAAAAGCTCATCACATTATTTTTTGTAGTAGCCTGGGTATTTACCTCTTATTCTCAAGTAATAGAATTGGAAGAAACCACCCTGCACTTTGTTCCGACCGGCGAAATCGTTTTTGAAGACTATGCTGAAGGTATCATTAAGGTTAAAGAGAAGTATAATCATCAATTCCAGTCCAATGCCATTGCATTTATCAATGAAAATTTCGATCTGAATAGATTCAGATTGGAATCTGGAAACGATACCGGGGATATATATATCACCGTAAAAAGCTCCAATGGTAGATTAGACGCTATATATAACGATGATAACGAATTGGTAAGCACTTTCCAGCAATTTAAAAACGTGCCATTGCCTTATGATGTGCGTAACCAGGTATATGCCAGCTATCAGGGCTGGACGATAGTCAAGGATAAATATATCGCCTATGGCAAGGATTCAAATATAGATCAGGAGAAATATGTGGTCTACCTTGAAAAAGGTAATGACCGGGAAAAAATCAAGATCATTCCGTCCAGAAGTTCTATGACAGGGGTCGCATCTATCGAAAAATTCTAGTATAATCTTAGAGGCTGAATGAAATTTTAGCGCTGTCTAAATCTTATAAGACAGAATGTTAAAATGTAATAGTAGTTAATAAATGGTTGATCTCTCAGATCACAAATCACACAGAGTTAACGCTAAAATTTCATGCAGCCTTTTTTATTCGTAAAGTTCAGAAGATAGATATCTGTCTCCTCTGTCACAAATAATGCTTACCACAAGACCATTATCCAACTCTTCGCATAATCTTAATGCAGCTGCGGCTGCTCCCCCACTACTCATTCCAGCAAATATACCTTCTTCATTAGCAAGCCTACGCGTCATGGCGATAGCTTCTTTTTCACTCACTTCAAGGGTTCTATCAACTTTTCTGGCATCAAAAATTGTTGGCAGGTAGGCTTTAGGCCACTTTCTAATACCAGGAATTCGGGAATCATCAGTAGGCTGTACTCCAACTATCTGGATATCTTTATTCTGTTCCTTTAAAAATGTACTGGTACCCATAATAGTTCCTGTGGTTCCCATGGAAGAAACAAAATGTGTGATCTTATTATGAGTATCGTTCCAAATTTCGGGCCCCGTGGTATTATAATGAGCCTTCCAATTATCTTCATTCCCGAACTGATTCAGCATAAAATAATTTCCGGTTTTCACTTTATCCTCAGCAAAATCTCTAGAACCTTCAATCCCGTCATCTGCGCTGGTTAAAATCACTTTAGCTCCATACGCCCGCATGGTTTGCACACGTTCTACCGTAGAATTTTCAGGCATTATAAGTTCAATCTTCAAACCATATATACCCGCTATCATAGCTAAAGCAATTCCAGTATTTCCGCTGGTAGCTTCTATAAGCTTTGTATCTTTATTAATATCTCCCCTTTCTAAGGCGCTTCTAATCATATTAAAAGCCGCCCTGTCTTTCACACTACCACCGGGGTTCTGCCCCTCTAACTTAAAATACAGTTCCACACCCGGTTTAGATAAAATACGGTTAGCTTTAACCAAAGGGGTGTTTCCTACCAGATCTAAAATTGAATCATTCATTTCTCTACAGCATTTTTAATGGTTATTTGCGGGGTATGGGTAACCATGGAATTTTCAGGTACAGATTTGGTTAGCCAGACATTTCCTCCTATAACACTGTTCGCTCCAACTACGGTGTTACCCCCTAGAATGGTGGCATTTGCATAAATTGTTACATTACTTTCTATGGTAGGGTGCCGTTTAATATTTCTTAAGGTACGGTCTACGGTAAGCGCCCCCAGGGTTACCCCCTGATAAATTTTCACATTATCCTTTATAACTGCGGTCTCACCAATTACAACCCCGGTTGCATGATCTATGAAAAATGAATTTCCAATCTTTGCTCCGGGATTAATATCGGTACCGGTAAGACTATGAGCACACTCGGCCATAAGCCTGGGTACAAGCGGAAGACCAAATTTATATAGTTCATGGCTTAACCTGTAAGTGGCAATAGCAAAAAAACCAGGATAAGATAGATACACCTCTTCTACTGAATTGGCTGCAGGATCGTTTTGCGCAATGGCCTGGGCATCCAGATTAAGTTTTTCAAGAATTCCCGGCAGCAATTGTAGATAATCATTCCAGATATCCTGGCAGGGAGTACCCGGTTCCCAGCAAACCAATTTTGCCAGAACTTCAAAATCCATCCCTAATTCCATTAAATTATCCTTTACGGGCGTTTGCCGGTCAAATAATGTATAGAATATTTTCTGGGTAAAAGCTTCTGTTTTTGTCTTGATGCTCAAATTGAGATTAGGTAAATTTTTCTGATCCTCGATTTGAGCTATAATCTTTTCCATTTTCATAGCGCGGGTTGTTATCTTTCAAATTTACTCAATTAGGATGAACTCAGAAAGCATATAAGGCTCTAGATATCGGAATCTCCTGCCAGGGAATTTTATAGTTAAACATTTATTAAGGCGGGAATCAGATGTTGATTTGCGAAGTAAATTAGAGTACTAAAATCATTTAAAAATGGCACAAGAAAAAAGTTCAAAAAAGGATTCAAAGAGCCCTCAAAAATCGGCTCCAAAATCAAAACCACAAGCTAAACCAAAAAAATAATTTTTGAGTTTAAAATCAGAATTCTAGCAGGCCACCTCCAAAGGGTGGCTTTATATTTTCTGTTACCTGACCAGAGAAAAATACCCGGTCCTTAGGATCTAATTTTACAAAAGTATAAGTGGTGATACCAGCAGGTAGGGCCTCACCGGTCCCGGTACTCGGCCCGAAATCTTCATGAAATATTGGATCTCCCTTACTTCCACTACAAAACCCAAGCTGGGCATTCATAGTACCAATGACAAAAAAGAAAATTAAAATGAATAGAAATTTCATAAAAATCTAAAGAAACCGATCTTTTAACTGATCAAATTGATAGGTATTAAACCATTTTTGTTCATTAGCTTCATCACCAATT
>JAHELO010000064.1:6270-7828 GCA_024644145.1 Christiangramia sp. | reverse complement strand
AACGGTTTCATAATCCATAAGATCTCCCGTTTCAAATAGATCACAGGAAATCCTGCACGGCGCTTCTTCGCTGGGGTCTAGAACAAGGGTTTGAATGTCATATTTCCGGGTCTCGTATAACATCATTTTTCCTAATTGACCGCCTCCGAGTATCGCAAGTTTAAAGTCTGAAGAGAAATAATTTACCATAAGTTCAATTGGCTTTTCGCAAAAATAACTTATTCGGAATTCCTGCCATACATATTCGGTAAGAAATCGGGATGTAGGGCTTATAGAGATTCCTTATCTTTGCCTCTTAAAATTTGACAGTTTTGATAAAACTACATGATCTTGAATTTGAACCTTATATTCCTGAAGAGAATATTTTTAGTGCCATAGATAAGATCGCGGAAGAGCTCAATAGTATATATGCAGGAAAGAGGCCTGTTTTTATTGGGGTTTTGAATGGATCTTTTATGTTCGCTTCGGAGATTATCAAAAGATTCAATGGGGATTGCGAGGTGAGTTTTGTGAAAATGGGCTCTTATGAGGGAACTACAACAACCGGAACGGTGAAAACCCTCGTGGGATTAAATCAGGATCTTAAAGGTCGTGAGGTTGTTTTACTTGAAGATATTGTAGATACAGGGAATACCCTGGTGGAGATTGATCAAATATTGAAAAATGCTGAGGTGGCAGATTACAAGGTTGCGACCTTGTTCTTTAAACCGGAAGCATACAAGAAAAAAGTCCCGGTACAAATTAAAGGGATAGAAATACCGAATAAATTTATTGTTGGTTTTGGTCTGGACTATGATGGATTGGGCCGTAATCTAACACAAGTATATAAACGCAAAGAAAATAGAATGACAAACTTAGTATTGTTTGGTCCTCCGGGCGCAGGCAAAGGAACTCAGGCAACAATCCTAAAAGACAAGTATAATTTAATACATATCTCTACAGGAGATGTATTTCGGTTTAATATTAAGAATAAAACAGAGTTAGGACTTAGTGCCAAATCATTTATTGATAAGGGGCTTTTGGTTCCAGATGAGGTGACTATTAATATGCTGAATGCGGAAGTTGAAAAAAATGAGGGAGCTAATGGTTTTATTTTCGATGGTTTTCCAAGAACTGAAGCTCAGGCTCTTGCTTTAAATTCATACCTGGAATCCAGAGGGACTGAAGTACATGCAATGATCGCGCTTGAGGTTGAAGATGAAGTTCTTGTTCAGAGATTGCTGGAGAGAGGTAAAACTTCAGGTAGAAAAGATGATGCCGATGAAGCTGTTATTAGAAACCGCATAAGCGTATATTATAATGAAACTGCCATTCTGAAGAATTTTTATCAGAAACAGGATAAATATTATGGTGTGGATGGTGTAGGAAGTATTAATGAGATCACAGAGCGTTTAAGTGCAGTGATTGATGAATTAATGAAATAAAATAGAATGACTGAAGGGAATTTTGTTGACTATGTGAAAATTCATGTTTTTTCCGGAAAAGGAGGAAAGGGCTCTGCTCACCTGCACAGGGAAAAATATATTACTAAAGGTGGTCCAGATGGAGGAGATGGGGG
>JAHELO010000064.1:0-6260 GCA_024644145.1 Christiangramia sp. | reverse complement strand
TTATTCCATTTAAAATTCAAACGCCACGTAAAGGCAGAGCATGGCGGGAATGGAAGTAAACAAAGGAGTTCGGGAGCACAGGGTGCAGATGAATATATTGAAGTACCATTGGGTACTGTTATTCGTGATACAGAGACCAATGAGATCATTAAAGAGATCACGGAAGATGGTCAGGAATTCATTGTAGCTGAAGGGGGGAAGGGAGGCCTTGGTAATTGGCACTTTAAAAGTTCTACGAACCAAACTCCACGTTATGCACAGCCAGGTATAGACGGTCAGCAAATTGATATTACTCTGGAGCTTAAGGTTCTGGCAGATGTAGGTCTTGTTGGCTTCCCAAATGCCGGGAAATCTACTCTATTATCTGTGATAACCGCAGCTAAACCCAAGATCGCCAACTACGAATTCACCACGTTAAAGCCTAACTTAGGCATTGTTAAGTACAGGGATTTTAAAACTTTTGTAGTCGCAGACATTCCTGGGATAATCGAAGGAGCAGCGGAAGGTAAAGGGCTTGGGCATCGTTTTTTAAGACATATTGAAAGAAATTCAACCTTGTTATTTCTTATCCCTGCAGACGCTAAAGACATCAAAAAGCAGTATGATATTCTTCTGGATGAGTTAAAAAGGTATAATCCGGAGCTGTTGGATAAAGACCGATTGGTGGCTATTTCCAAAAGTGACCTTCTCGATGATGAATTAAAAGCAGAACTTAGCGAAGAACTGGATAAGGAATTAAACCTGCCATACGTTTTTATATCTTCTGTAGCTCAGATGGGGCTGGCAGAATTAAAGGATAAACTTTGGCAAATGCTAAATAAACAGCCTGTTTAAATCCTGTTAAACCTCTCAGGTTACGAACCTATTTTCCGTAATTTTAAGGAAAAGAGGTTATGAGAATACTTAAAAATTCAATAATTATATTATTTCTGGCTGCCTGTAATTCACCACAGGCAGTCTATGATTATGATCAAAAAGTAAATTTTGATCAATATTCCACTTATTCTTTATTCCCAGAATTCGAAACAGGGCTCAGTCAACTGGATGAATCCCGCCTAACTACAAGTCTTAGGTCTGCTATGCAGCTTGAAAATTTTAGTGTTTCCGAGGATCCGGAAATCTACGTAAATGTCTATACCCAGGAATATCAGCAGGACAATCGCAGCCGGGTGGGTGTTGGAATTGGTGGCGGAGGTGGTAATGTTGGTGTAGGAGTGTCCGGTGGTCTTCCAGTAGGCCGAATGAATACATACCTCAAACTAACCTTTGATTTTATAGATGTAAAAAAAGATATGCTTGTTTGGCAGGCTATTGTAGAAAGCCCTTTTGAATTTGGTGCCGAACCTCAGGTGAAACAGGACCAACTTGATAAAATTGTGGCTAAAGCCTTGAAAGGTTATCCCCCGAAAAAATAGTTTGTCAAGGAATATTAATAGAAAAAGCCCCGCATCGCGGGGCTTTTTACTATCTGATTGGTTAGTTAGTACCAGGAGATATTAGTTTTCTTCCTGATCGTCTATTCCTTCTTCATCCATTTCTGGAGTTTCCATTTCCGCCTTTTCCGTTTTCGAACCTTTTCGGTTAGATACTACGAAAACACTTCTACGGTTTTTAGCATACTGCGCATTTGTACAACCAGTAGGCTGAGTACAATCGTTTACAGGCCTATTCTCACCATATCCTTCAGAAGTAAGTCTGTCTTTAGCGATTCCTTTATTAACCAGGTAATCTACTGTAGAAGCAGCTCTTCTTTTAGAAAGTGCCATGTTGTATTTGTCAGATCCTCTTGCATCTGCATGAGATTCTACCTTCACCTGGATATTAGGATAGTTATTCATGTATGTTACCACTGAATCAAGCACAGGCTTAGACTCTGGCTTAATGGTCGCTTTATCGAAATCAAAATAGATCTTGCTACCATCAATTGGGATAATATCCTGCCCGCTTGTTTCATCAGTCACAGTAGGTGCCTCAATGATCTCGTTTTCTTCACGGGTGAATTGATAAAGGTTATCTGTACCTCTTCTGTTAGAGGCGAAGAATCCCATTTCATCACTTTCTTTGATCACAAATGCGAAATCGTCATTCCCGCTGTTAATAGAACCACCAAGGTTTTCAACAGAAGAGAAATCTCCTTCAGTTCTAAAGATGTCAAGATTACCAAATCCCTGGTGACCATCAGAAGTAAAATAAAGTACATCTTCGTCACTTATAAAAGGGAATTGTTCTCTATGAGGCGTATTTACAGTGCTACCAAGATTTCTAGGAGTGCCGTAAGTACCATCTTCATTAATATCAACTACATAAATGTCAAATGATCCACTACCTCCAGGCATGTCACTTGAAAAGTATAATTTACTTCCATCTGCACTTAGGCTTGGGTGTTCAACAGAATATTCTTCACTACTAAAAGGAAGTTTTGTAACATTCTTCCATTCTCCATCTACATTTTCAGCACGGTAAAGGCTAATGTGAGCAACACGTACGTCGTTCTCATTCTTCACGCGATTCTCATTAGTCCTGTCAAAGAACATAACTTTACCATCTTTGCTGAAGGTGGCAGAGCTCTCATGCTCATCAGTATTAATGGCATTAGAGAAAAGTACGATATCTGTCATTTCTCCTTCGTCACTCATCTGTGCGCTATAAAGGTCTAATGTAGGAAGCTTATTCCATGGATAAACTGGGCGCTCTTGATTTCTAGTAGAAGCAAAAGCCACACGATCTCCGTAGAAACCAATTCCAAAATCTGAAGATGACTGATTGTTCATAACCTGGTCATACTTGAATTTGTGAGGAACCAATGTATCCAGTTCGCTTGCAAATTTATCGTGATCCCAGTTTTCACCAGTTAATTCATTCATCAATTCATCTGCCTTTACATAATTGCCGGCAGCCATTAACGCATGCGCATATCTGAACTGGTAACCTGGCTCCACAGCTCCTTCGTGTCTAAGGAAAAGCAATTCATATACTTCAGCGGCATTCTGCATCTGATTGGTATAGAAATATGAATCTCCCAGGTTTTGAAGAACCTGCTGGGTTTTGTTATTTACGTTTTCGTAGGCATCTGCGGCATCCACATAGGCTGCCTGGGCGAAAAATTTATTCCCGTCCCTTATATCAGACTTTTGTCCGAAAGCAGTGATGCTTACAAAGATTATTAAAAGTGTACTATATATATTTTTCATGTTGATCTGGTTTTAGAAGAATCTAGGTGATTTGTCATATCCTTTTTTAAGTCCGAATAGATCCAGATCAAATAATAGCATGATCTCATGGGATCCATCGTTACTTAAATCGTAGGTTGGATAATCGTAAGCATATCCAATTCTAAGGCCTGGAGTTACTCTGAAGTTTACCAAACCTGTTATGGTTTCATCAAACCTATAACCTAAACCTGCTTCAAGTCTATCATAAAGTAATACGTTAGCATTTACATCAACAGATAGCGGAGCTCCTTTTACACCTCTCACCATAGTAGAAGGTTTTAGTTTAAAGTTCTCGCTAAGGTTGAAGACATACCCTCCTGTTAGGTAATAATGTACTTCCTCAGTACCTCTATCTCTTAATAACTGACTATTATCAAGGTGTTCTGAGGTTAACAGATTAGGTGCAGAAATTCCTAAATAATGATTTTCTCCGAACCAGAAAGCTCCGATACCGAACACAGGAAAAATTTCACTTGTATTCTCAAATGCCGGGTCATTAGGATCATTAAGATCTAAACCAGACAAATTAGCATCAAAAGTTGTAAGACCTGCTTTAGCTCCAAAAGATAAATTAGTATTCTCACCAGTTGGAATCACATAAGCGAAATCTGCAGTTATGTTGTTTGTTTTTTCAACATTTCCAATTTCGTCGTGTACAACGGTTAGACCTAGTTCTACTCTCTCGCTTATAGGAGTGTGGGCGAAGAAGTTGAGGGTGCGCGGGGCACCATCAACATCTGTCCATTGCATTCTATATATACCTCCTAAATTCAACATTCCCGGATCATCTGTAGCATAAGCAGGATTCACCATACTCATGTTATACATGTACTGGGTGAATAAGGGGTCTTGCTGAGCAATACCTTTTATAGAAAAAAGGATAATGCCTGCGAATAATAAATATTTTGTGATTATTTTTTTCATTTCGTTTTCTTGTTTATCCTAATTATCTACTTAAGTATACAGTTCCTCTTCTGGGCTCAGTGATGCCATCATTAAAGTTGATGTAGTAGAAATAGGCACCTACTGGTAGAATGTCACTACCAAAAGAACCTTCTGTACTAAATCCATCCCAATCTGGGGTGTTGGCATTTCCTTTGTAAACTATATTCCCAAATCTGTTTCTAATCTCTATAGTGTAATTAGGATATTCTCTTTCAATATTTTCAATGTCGAAAGTATCATTCAGTCCATCTCCATTAGGAGAGAAACCTTCAGGGAAAAGTAACGGGCACTCTGTAATTTCAACATCCACTTTCAGCCTTACTGAACTTTCACATCCCGTGTTAGCGTCGAACAAAGTAGCGTAGTATGAAGTGCTTGTTAATGGAGTTCCATTACTAAGAGCATTAGTCCCATCTTCGGAATCATACCAAGTAATAGTTCCAGTTTCATTAACAGTTTCAGAAAGATCTGCAATAGTGGCATCATCATACTCACAGAACTCCTGTGAAGTGTTTGAAATAGTTGGTGTAGCTGAATCATTAACAGTTACTGAGAATGCAGTAGCATTAGATTCGCAACCATCTTCAGATTCTCTTTGAGTCACATAGTAAGTTCCTGTACTTAACGCATCCTCGGCCATAACCATCATAGTCAAGTCCTCATCAGAGTAAAAAGTAAGGAAATCACCTGTTGCAGAAAGATCTGCCCCTGCAGGCTCATCTATCGCACAGAAGGTAAATGGGTCGCCATCTACTAAAGGTGCGTCTGGTGCATTAGAAATAGTTAAAGATAGTTCTGCTGTATCTTCACCGCAATCATTAATCGCTGCAACCGTGTAAATAATTACGTAGTTATCGGCAGTTAATGTTGAGGGATCTAAAAGTCCATCAGCGATAACTTCACATGAACTTTGGAAGGTGAATTCACCGTCTGCATCTCCATCGGCTGTATAAACTGTTAAATCAATTATTGCACTATTAGCACAGGTTTCAGGTATCACTTTATCCTGTCCGGCGTTTGCAGACTCTCTTACAGTAATAGTGAAGTCCTCAGAAGCTTCTCCTTCTGTACATGGCGAATTTTCGTCAAGAACATAAGTGATAGTATATGTTCCCGGGTCTAAAGTTGATGGTCTGAACATTCCATCTTCATAGCCTTCAAATCTACCATTTGGATTTGCATCTTCAGGTAAGAAAGAGAATAAGTCTATATCAGCTGCATTTTGGCAAACAGGATCTGTTGGCCCGTCGATATCACCAATCTCAGCTGGGAGTGAATCATATACATTAATAGTTAATGCAACACTAGAGCTACAGCTACCATTGGTTAAGGTGTACTGCGTAGTAAAATCTTCCTGGTTAGGATTTGATCTGTATGCATTAATTAATTGCTGAATTGTTGGATTGAAAGATCCAGTTCTGGAAACCCCAGTGTCCAGTAAGTTTAAATAGAAATTTCTAACAGCCGTGGTATTCGGGAATAATTCGTCAACATCCACACGACAAACTTCTGCACTATTAGGATTGCCAGCAGAAACTGAGCTGTCAACGGTTATAGTAAAAGTTGTAGAATCGCTGGTTCCTGTTACAACACAATCAGCCGAATCATCTACCGTGTAAGTTATCTCGTAACCTCCGTCATTAGGTCCAATTGTAGTATCAAACATATTATTTGTTACTCCCGGTCCAGAAAATGTTCCTCCTGGAACTGTGTCTTCACCGTAAAAATCTGTTAGATCTACCATGCCTTCAGACTCACATAATTGCTGGTCTTCAATGGTTCCAGCTTCTGCTTCCTGTTCCTGAGTAATTGTAATTTCAATTGTTACCACTCCGTCAGGGCAAATTGTAGTTGAAGGGTTAGAATAACTGAAATTAAATGTTTCAGAGTCAGAAGTTGGGGAATTAACAAAATTTACCAGTCTTTGACCCTCGGCAGCATCAGCTGGATCAAAACCATCAGGGTCAACATTTGTAATTCCGGCGTCATTTAAAATATTAAAAATGTAAGCCGTGGCTGCATTGAAATCTGTTAATAAATTTTGCGCATCTGTTATACAAATGTTTTCATTTATTGATCCGCTCAATGGTGCTTCTTCTACTT
>JAHELO010000063.1 GCA_024644145.1 Christiangramia sp. | reverse complement strand
ACTATGGGTTCCCTGATGCTTCAGGGGACATTCTCCCACAAAAAAACCACTGTGAAAACAGTGGTTTTCTAATTCTAATCGTCATCAGCTTCTCCATACTCATCCCAGAGCGCTTTAGAATCTGATTTTAAAAAATCTATACTTTTATTAATTACCTGTTTAAATTCTTTCGGAAGCTCTTCCCCATTCCAAGGGTGACTGGTACCAAAAACATGATCTGCATTCTCCACCAGCAATAATTTTGGTGCCGGGCTCCATTCGAATAAATTACCTGCCTCTCCTATAGAAACACTGGTATCACTACTTCCGTGGGCCACAAGATGCGGTATCTCAAGTTTTTTAGCTGCCTTTTTAATATTCAGCCTTTCCTTGTTTTCCCTGTAATTCTTGTAGAATTGGTAGTGATGCGGTAATTGCTGTCCTGTTCTTGTATTTACTATATACTGTACGCCTTTTTTCTCCCATGCTTCCAGTTTTTTCCCTTCAGGAAAGCGTGAGCCAAAATCTGATACCGAGGCAAGCGTGATAAGTTTAGTGATTCTTTTATCTTCTGCCGCCTTAATTACAGCGATCCCTCCGCCACGTGAATGCCCAATCAAACTAATATCATCTGGCTTGATCTGTTTGGCAAACTTAAAATCGGGCAGCAATATATAATCTAATACAGATTGCAGATCGTCAAGTTCCTTTATATAATTATTATCGCCAAATGCTTCGATATTAAGGAATTTGGTAAGATTCTCAGGATCTGTCCCATTATGGCTAAAATTGAATTTTAAGAAAAAGAATCCTTCAGTGGCCAATATCTCTCCCATCTGCTCCCAGGCTCCCCAATCTTTAAAGCCTTTATATCCATGGCAAAAAATAACTATGGGCTTAGGCTTACCATCATCTTTAAAGATCAAATCGGCCACAATGGGCTTATTGTGCTTTCCGTCTATGACGATATTTAATTCTTTAGAAACTTCCATAACTCTTCTTGATTTCTTTTTCGATAAATGGAAGCTCTGGATTACAGATTTCCACAATCAATTTTTTTAACTCGTTTTGAAACAGGTCTAAAGTTTCCTGGGTGATCAATGAATCCTTCTTACGGGTTCCTTCCTCTTTCTTCTCAAACTTCAGAAATCCTGACTTCAGATTCTTAAACGATACGATTCCTGCTTCCGCGGGGAATGTAAGGTCTTTCTCCAGTGCAATCAAGCTCGCATAAGTTAAAACCTGAAAACTTTTGGAGTAATTGTCATAATCTTTTGTTATTTCGGTCCAGTCACCAACATTCAGATTTCTGGACTCAACCTTGCCGGTCTTGTAATCTATAATTCGAGGTATTCCGTTAGATTTTTCAAAGCGGTCTACCTTCCCGCGAAGATAAACTGAAAAAGGCAAATTTTCTATAGGAAGAGCCACTTTAAGGTCTTTTTCTATTTGTACGATCTCTATTTCTTCACCCGCTCTGAGTCTTTTTAATTCAAATTTCAGGAAATTGTGAAGATATCGTTTGGCAACCTCATAGATAAGAAGGTTTTTACCTTTTTGGAGAGGTAATTTGCTGTAGGCTTTAGAGAATTCCAGAGCGATCTGCTTATCGGCATTTTTGATAAAAACCTTGATCACCTGTTCTGAAATTTTCTTGCCTTCATAGGTCTTATACAGGTTTTCCAGTGCATTGTGAACTACTGTTCCCAGCGTATTAAAGGCCACAGTTTCTTCTACTTCATCCTGATCGCGAACACCCAGAACATATTGGTGGTAGAAATCAATAGGATTTCTCATATAGGTGGTCAAGGCCGATGGTGAAAAACCAGATTTAGCCAAAGATTTTAGACGTTCCAGGATCTCAGGGGTTTTCTTTACCTCTTTTAATTCATTTCTTAGCTGAGGTACTCTGGGACTTACCAATAATTTTTTTAGCCGGTGAGTTGGTTGGTTCTCTATCTCCAGCTGAGTTAAAAACCTGCTTTTTTCCCCGGAATTAAGTCCCTCTGCCTCTGTGTTATAAAGTAAAAAGACATTTTTTGCCCTTTGCAACAATCGGTAAAAATGATAGGTGTAAACTGCATCTTTCTCCCTGTAGGTAGGTAGCCTGTATTCCTGTTTTAGATCATAAGGAATAAAAGAATTATCTGATTTACCTGCAGGCAGTACTCCTTCATTTAAGGAGGTAATGATTACATTTTCAAAATCCAGGGCCCGTGATTCCAGCATGCCCATTAGTTGGAGCCCTTTAAATGGCCTCCCCTGGAAATCCAGGGTTTCAGTGCTTAGAAGTTCCTTATAGAAATTATATAGAGATCGTATGGTTTTTAAATGAGAGTACTTTTCGCTTAGGTTATTTAGCTTATTAAATAGGACGTGAAAATGATATAAGAATTCCAGACCAATTTTATCTTCTTCCTGCTTTAAAAAAGTCTTGATTGACTGGATAAGCTGCTGCAGATCTTTTAATATACTTTTAACCGATTCCTTTTTGGGCTTAAAACACCAGGTTATGATATCTTTTAATTCATCGGGAAATGCCAGAGCGATCTCTTCATATTTTAGATACACTAAATTTTCTTTATTGATCTTGTTTAATAGTGCTTCTGAATATGGTGCGAGTAATGGATGAAGGGATGGATGATGAATAATGGATATAATGTCCTTATAATAATACTCTGGAGAAATATTTAAATGGATCTTAAACAAAGCCTCAAAAAGAGAATTGACTGGGGCATTCTTTACTGGAAATCCCATGGTGATATTCAGTTCCTCAATTTCTGAAGGAAGCGAATTTAATACAGGTAGCAGTAATTCTTCTTCTCCTAATACAATGGCGGTATTCTCAAGCTGTTCACCGGTAAGCGAGGTAAGAATTTCTCCTATATATTTCGCCTGCCCTATATTTTTGGGCACCCCAATAAATTCTATATTTTTTTCTTCGGTAAAATGGCTGGAGAATTGTTCATACGAGTTGTTCTTATAATACTCCCAGTTCTTAAGGTAATCACGAATAAAGAGCGAAGCGGCATGATAAGGATCATTAAAAAATAGCTTATCCATGTCCCAATAAACCTGTGCGTTGTTGCTATTAAGTAATTCCTGAATAATTGATTGCTCAGCCGCATTCAGCGCATTAAAACCTATGAATACATGTAACTGGTCATTCTCTGCTCTATATTGCTGAATATTTTCTGCAGCTTTTCTATATATTAAACCCTGGTACCCCTGTTCTTTCGCAATAAGCTTTTTGGATAATGCTTCGTAGAAAGCTGGTAAACTTTTCCAGAATTTCAAATACTTCTTTACCAGCTCTGTTTTTTCTTCCTGAAGGTACCAGTGTTTCAGATCCTGGATTCCTGCCAAATAGTTGAAAAAAGGCTTGTAGTCTATTAAATACCGGTCTATTTCATTAAAATCCTGTATAAGGCTTTGAGCCCAGGTTATGAAAGTTTCAAAGTCTTCCAGATCTTCCTTTGGAGTAAGACTGGTATATACATCATAAAATTCGAAAAGACTTATGGTGTTATCTACGGTTTGAAGGCCTGATACCTTTTCGGTAAACTCTTCTACGCTATAGATCGTAGGCGCAAAAAGCGTTTGCTTTGAGATAGAAGCGAGTTCTTTTAGCAGGTAAGAACCGGCACGTTTACTGGGTAGGATAAAAACAATATCAGAGAGGGGAGTATCAGAATTTTTAAGCTTCTGTAATACTTCACAAATAAATGATTCCATAGGCCTAAAATAAAAAACGCCCCGCAATGCGGGGCGTTTTCACTTAATATTTCTTAAGAAAATTACTTCTTCTCTTCAGACTTATCTTTCATCTCTCTGTCTTTATCAAGAGAAATTTCAACACGTCTGTTTTCCTGTCTTCCTTTAGCAGTGCTGTTAGTAGCGATAGGCTGAGTTTCACCGTATCCTTCAGAAGTTAATCTTTTTGAAGGTACACCGTGCTCTTCTAACCATTTAGCTACAGATGCAGCACGTTCTTTAGAAAGCTTCATGTTATAAGAATCACTACCAGTACTGTCTGTATGACCTTCTACGTGGAAGATAGTAGTTGAATACTCATTCATGATATCTACGATAGACTGTAGAGCTTCTTCAGATTCTGTTCTGATAGTCGCTTTGTTAAGATCGAAAAGAACAGTTTTAGAGTACTCATTCAATTCAGAAATAACTTCAGCAGTTGGCTCTGGACATCCATTAGATGCAGCAGGACCAGCTTCTTCTGGACAGTCATCATCCTTATCAAGGATTCCGTCACCGTCAGTATCAGGCCATGGGCATCCGTCGTTTTCAGCAGGACCAGCCTCTTCAGGACAGTTATCTTCATCATCTCTTACACCGTCACCATCAGCATCTGGGCAACCGTTCATTTCAGCAAGACCAGCAACTTCAGGACAGTCATCATCAGGATCAGCTACACCGTCACCGTCAGTATCAGGACATCCGTCAAATTCAGCTAAACCAGCTTCGTTAGGACATGCATCTTGACGATCTTCGATTCCGTCACCGTCTGTATCAGGACATCCGTTGAATTCAGCAAGACCTGGTTGCTCAGGACACTCGTCATTTTTATCATAAACTCCGTCTCCGTCAGTATCTTTACCACCAAAGATGAATTTAATTCCGGCAGCGTGCTGGAAATGTTTAGCAGTTTCAGGGTCAAGAGCATGTTTGTACTTAGACTCTACAGAAAGTGCAATATTGTCTGATAACCAGAAGTTAATTCCTAGCTTACCGTTAATGGTCGCAGTATCAGCATTAGCGATATCCTGGCCATCCTGATCACCAATCCAGGTATAACCTGCACCAACACCAAGAACTGGATCAAACCATCCATCATTTAGCATCGCTCTAAGGCTGTAATCGGCACTAAGGTCAACTGCATAATAAGCAAGATCACCAACAGTTCTGTCTCCGTATTTATCGATCTGGTTGATAGATCCACTTAATTCTCCAACAAAACCAGCTCCAAGGTATCTAGATACCGATAGTTTTGAGACTGCAGGAAGAATGTTCCAGTGATCTCCAGAATTGAAATATTCGTCGAACATACCGCCAAGAGGAGCATCCTCTCCAGTCGGATAGAAATCAACTGCATTGGTACCAATACCAATTGCCCATGGGTTGTCAGCATCCTGTGCCTTAACCGAAGTAAAGCCAAATATCAGTAATGAGGCCAGTACAATTTTGCTAAGATGTTTCATATTTAATAGTTTAGTTTTAAGTGTTAATTGTGAACAAAAGTATATTCTTAATGTATATTAACAAAGGTAAAAATAATAAAGTTTTCTTAATTAGAGAGCGTTTCCAAGGGTTTTGTAGCTGTTTTAATATCTGAACATCAAGAATTTTGATAATATTTTAGAAGCTTTTTAACGCCTTTTTTAACATTATATAACCCCTAAATCTTTACCTACTTTTTTAAATGCCTCGATCGCTTTATCTAAATGTTCTCTATTATGAGCTGCAGATAACTGAACTCTGATCCTTGCTTTTCCTTTAGGAACAACAGGATAAAAGAATCCAATCACATAAATACCTTCTTCCAGTAATTTATCTGCCATATCCTGAGATAACTTGGCGTCATGTAGCATTACCGGTACGATCGCTGCTTCCCCGTCTATGATCTCAAAACCTGCATCTTTAATTCCTTTTTTGAAATAGGCAGTATTTTCCTTTAATTGTTTTCTCAGGCTGTCATCTGTTTTAAGCATATCAAATACCTTGATAGAAGCTCCAACAATAGCAGGTGCCAGGGAATTGGAGAATAAATAAGGTCTGGATCTTTGTCTTAATATCTCAATGATCTCTTTTTTAGCCGTGGTATATCCACCCATGGCACCACCAAGAGCCTTACCCAGCGTTCCGGTAATTATATCTATTCTGTCTAAGACTCCTTTTTCTTCCAGGGTTCCTATTCCTTGTTCGCCGATAAAACCAGTGGCATGACATTCATCTATCATTACCATAGCATCGTATTTATCTGCCAGGTCACATATCTTATCTAGTGGCGCTACCAAACCATCCATAGAGAAAACTCCGTCTGTTACTATGATCTTAAACCTAGCCCCTTTTTCATTGGCTGCGATTAGTTGCTTTTCAAGGTCTGCCATATTCCCGTTCTCATAACGGTATCTGGCAGCTTTACATAATCTTACACCATCTATAATAGATGCATGATTTAATGAATCTGATATTATTGCATCTTCAGCAGTTAATAATGGCTCAAAAATTCCACCGTTTGCATCGAAAGCTGCGGCATAAAGTATAGTATCCTCAGTACCGTAAAAATCAGCGATCTTTTGCTCCAGTTCTTTATGAATATCCTGGGTTCCACAAATAAAACGCACACTGGACATTCCAAATCCGTGAGAATCCAGCGTGTCTTTCGCTGCCTGAATTACCTCCGGATGGGATGATAATCCCAGATAATTGTTGGCGCAAAAATTTATTACTTCTTCACCCGAGGCGATCTTAATTACTGCATCCTGAGGACTCGTAATAATCCTCTCCTTTTTATAAAGTCCGGCTTCTTTTATTTCTTCAATCTCCTTTTCTAAATGCTCTTTTATAGCTCCGTACATAGTTGATTAATTTTCTTCTGTTTATACTATATATAATTGTGAATAAAATCACGTTAAATTCCTGAATCCATTTATCTGGATCTACAATGCTCACAAATTTAAACTTCTTTTATACATTTTTAATGATAATAGGGTTATTAGTGTAGATCAATAAACATTTATCAATTTTATAGCCCATATCTCTCAATGCATTAGCATATTCCAAAACCTGTTTTGTATGGGTGTCTACAAATCCTCCGGTTTTATAGTCTATGACGCATACCTTATCATCATAAAAGTTCAACCTGTCTGGCCTCAGTCTTTTACCGGTAGTGGTTATAAGTTCCCTTTCATTTAGATTTCTGGCGTTGGGAGAATAGAATTTTTTTAATTCCGGATGCTGGACAATTCCTGTAATAAGCGCTGTAATCTCCTTACGGGTATCTTCTGTTATTAAGCCAGAGGTGACAGCCCAGTTAATTGCAGCTTCCAAATCGCTGTCTTCATTTATCCTGGCCAGAATTTCATGTGCGATCTCTCCCTTCTCTATTGCTTCCTGTTGCCTGGAGTCCCATAAAGAACCAGACCTGGTAATTATATTTACCGCGTTATTCTGGGTAGCTGAAGAATAGTATTTAGCTGGTGTAGTACTCGCATTGCCAGATTTTGCTGAAGCTATGGTTTTCCCGGGTTCGCCAAATTCATAACAAAGACTGCCATCCCATTTGCCGGCATTTCTGATATAATCGGCCAGCATATCTGAAATATTGGGTGTCTTTTTAGGTTTCGCATTATAATTGGAAAGTATATAAAGATGTTGTGCGGCCCTGGTGCATGCCACATATAACACATTTAAAGTATCCAATTCATTTTTATAAAGCAGATCTTTGTATTTATTTGCCGCAATTTCGTTCCAGTTCAACATTTTCTGGGAAGCACTTACATAAGCAACCGGTATATTTTCATCATTGATGTCCAGCCATAGATTATCATTCCTGGTGTCCTGAAGATCTGAGTTTGCAAAGGGGTAAATAACGACTGGGAATTCCAAACCTTTAGATTTATGTATGGTCATGATCTGAACAGCATTATCAGCCTCTGGTACCACTATACTCAGGGAGTTTTTCTTTTGCTCCCATCTTTCCAGGAAATCATTAAGTCCGTTTGAAGTTTTCTGAGTAGTTTCAAATACGAAATCAAGAAAGAATTGAATATAGGCATTAGATTCTTCAACTAAAGAAAAGGTTCTTATTATATATTCAACCGATTCATATAAGGAAAGCCTGTTTAACTTACTTAGATCAAAATCAATATCTACCTGTTTCAGCCATTCTAAAAAATCCATCCCGGCTTTAGGCAAATATTCAATTAAAAATTGATGACTGGCTTCTTCAGAAAGATATCTGGCAGAGAGATAATCAAAGACATTTAA
>JAHELO010000062.1 GCA_024644145.1 Christiangramia sp. | reverse complement strand
AATTCATATTAACGGGGGAGAAGTTGTAGGGGGATAAATTTTATCATTATGGAAAAATGGTTTGCATTTAAAGAGATAGATCTATTGGCGATTGTACTTACTGCTGCCGGCATATACATATCTGTAATAGCATTTACAAGGCTGGCCGGTAAACGAAGCTTTTCCAAAATGTCGAGTTTCGATTTTGCCATGACCGTAGCCGTTGGTTCTATAATCGCTACTACAGTACTGTCTAAGAGTATAAGTTTATGGTATGGAATTATAGGTTTAGGGGCCATCTATATACTTCAGTTAATAGTGGCACTTTTAAGAGAATTCAAATTTGTCCAGAACCTTGTGGATAATTCACCATTATTATTGATGGATGGCCAGGACATACTGTATGATAATCTGAAAAAAGCCCGGGTGAGTGAGGGAGATCTTAGATCAAAGTTAAGGGAGGCGAATGTGATTCAGCTGGACCAGGTAAAAGCGGTCATCTTCGAGACTACTGGCGATATTTCTGTTTTGCATGGGGAAAGCGGAAAAGATCTGGAGGAATGGTTATTAAAGGGAGTTCAGAGATAATATGGACTTTGGCTGGGAACAAATATTAGGTCTCATTGCAGGTACCTGTACAACTATCGCTGTGATTCCGCAGATTTATAAATCATGGAAGACTAAAGAGGTAGCAGATGTTTCGCCCGGTATGTTCGTAATCCTGCTAATAGGAGTTGGACTTTGGGTAGTATACGGTTTTACTCAAAAAGATATTCCAATAATTGCGACCAACGGTATCTCATTTGGGCTGAATTCTTTTATGATGTATTTGATGGTTAAGTATAAGGTTAAAGATTAAATGATAAAAGCTACAGCACCTAGAGCAAAAAGGAGATGGGCTATAAAAAGCTGAATATAGAATTCTTTCAGTGAGATGTCTGGCGGTCTTGCAGAAATATAGAACATAATGTGCCAGCTGAGAATGGCAAGAAATCCGGCGAAAATGCCGTACGCACCTATGGAAATAATTGAAATGTCAAAGGAAAATATCAAATGAAAAATATAGAAAAGTGTCATCAGGATAATTCCAATGGAAAAGTGAACTACCCAGCCAATGACCGAATTATTAGAAGGGTTCATGTGTTCATGATTGGATCTTCTTAAGATCATATTTAGCAGCTTAGGTTCCCTGAATTGCTGAGATCTTAACCGGGATATTAAATAGCTGAAAACGGTCATCATAACCGTACCTACGATTCCGGCAACTAAAACCTTAAGTAGTTCCATTTGTACTCATTAAGAATGAAGTGTGTAAAATACTGAAATTTAAAAAAATATGAAAGTTAAAACCAAAGCACCCGCACGGGATACAGAAATAAAAGGCGCAGATAGGTCTGGCGTGAGGAGAGAATTTGAAAAATTTATAATAAACCAGGATCACCCCTGTATTATGGCCAAAACTGTATTCAGCATGGATCAGGTAGAGCTTAATACATATACCAATTTCGGGACTGAAAGTACGGCGAAAAAAATCTTAAAAGACCTTGAAGATTATATCGCATCCTATGATTTTGAATCGAACGATTTTAAAACATTCATTGCTGTATTTCCAGATTCGCCCAAATATTCGGAACTTGGATTTGAAAAAATATTATGGAATCAGCTTGATAATCTGCATAAGGTAGATAACGAAGACTGGGATCCGGAAGTAAGTTCTAACCCGGAAAGCGAACATTTTAGTTTTAGTATTGCAGGTAAAGCCTTCTATATTGTAGGTATGCACCCGGGCGCATCCCGAAAGGCCAGGCAAAGCCCATACGCGGCGATCGCCTTCAATTTACACTGGCAGTTTGAAAAACTTCGCGAGATGGGAAGTTATGAAACAGTACGTGATAGAATACGAGACCGGGATAAGGATTTGCAAGGATCTATTAATCCCATGTTAGAGGACTTTGGATCCAGTAGTGAAGCAAAACAGTATAGTGGAAGAAAAGTGGGAAAAGAATGGAAGTGTCCATTTCATAATTCTAATTAATCCAGATGTACAGACCAGAAAAATACCAGAAAGACGATATGAAATTCGTCTTTTCTTTTATTAAGAACCATCCTTTTGCAACAGTGATCATGAACGGGCAAAGATTGCTGGCTACTCATATTCCTGTTTTAACCGAAGGCGGGGAGGAAAAATGGAAACTTTTTACACATCTTGCTAATCATAATGAGCAGGCATCCCTGCTAAAAGATGGTACTGAAGCTTTGGTGATTTTTCACGGGCCACATAGTTATATATCATCGTCATGGTACGAAAATAAAGGAATAAGCACCTGGGATTATACAGCGGTACACGTAAACGCCAAAGTGGAGGTGCAATCCCGTAAAGAGCTGGAAGCCTCCCTGGAGAAACTTGTTAAGCATTTTGAAAAGAATCAGCAGGAACCTGTCTATTATCATGATATATCCCGGCAGGAAGTAGAGGACCATTTACCACTTATAACTGGTTTTTGGCTCGAACCGTTTAAAGTAGAGGGGATCGCCAAGCTTCATCAGGCTTATCCGGAAAAGGATGTAAAATCTGTGGTATCGCATTTAAAAGCTTCAAATGATCCTATGGAGCAAGAAGTAGGAGAGATAATTAAGAAAGAAAATTCTATATAACCTGAATTAGATTAGAAATGAACATCATTGAGAAACAGAGCGGGGCAGCCTTTAAGTTAAAAAAAGGCGAGAAATTAAAAGTGATAGATCCTCAGGGAGAGCAGGTGAGTGATATGGTGCTTTTTAATGCTGAAGATACCCGTGAAAAGATATCCAGTGGTAAAACTTTAGATTTTGAAGAAAGTATCCTCATAAGCAAAGGCGATTTTCTATGGAGCAACAGGAGCAATAAAATGATGGAAATCCTGGAAGATACCAACGGCCGAAATGATTTCCTGCTTGCCCCATGCAGTCCTGAAACCTTTAAGATCATGTATAAGAATGAGGACTACCATCCCAGTTGTTTTGAAAATCTGTATACCAATCTGGCTAAATTTAATATAGAGCCAGATGATATACCCACAGCATTCAATATCTTTATGAATGTACAGTTCGCAGAGAACGGGCAGTTAAGCGTAGATCCCCCGCTGAGCAAGGCAGGAGATCATGTGCTTTTCGAGGCAAAAATGGATCTCATCGTTGGCTTAACCGCTTGCTCTGCTGAAGATAGCAATGGAGGTAGTTTTAAACCTATTCACTACGAGATCCTGAACTAATTAATCGTTCTTTTTCCTGTATCTCATGTTCAGCATTTCTATAGCTAATGAGAAGAAGACCGCAAAATAGATGTAACCTTTAGGAACGTGATAATGGGCACCTTCCACAATAAGCATCACCCCAATCAAGATAAGGAATGAAAGGGCAAGGATTTGAATGGTTGGATGTTTGTTTACAAATTCTCCCACAGGCTTAGCAAAGATCATCATAACGATTATGGAGATTATTACTGCTATTACCATGAGAATGATCTCATCTGTTAGGCCTACCGCAGTAAGAATGGAATCGAAAGAGAATACCAGGTCCAGAAGAACGATCTGAATGATCGCTGAGGTGAAATTCATACTTGGTTTCGCTTTCTCTCCGGTTCGGTTTTCTTCTTCCTGCCCCTCAACTTTATGATGAATTTCAAGGGTGCTCTTTACGAGTAAAAATATACCTCCTGCAATAAGGATGATGTCCCTCCAGCTAAGTTCAAAACCGGCCATAGTCAGCACGGGTTTTGTAAGCCCTATGATCCAGGTGATACTAAGTAGCAACAGAATTCGCATGATCAGGGCCAGAGCAAGACCGCCCAGCCGTGCTTTTTTCTGATTTTCTTCAGGCACTTTTCCTGCGACCAGTGATATAAAAATAATGTTATCTATTCCCAATACTATTTCCAGAAATGTAAGGGTGAGTAAGGCAACCCAGGTGTCTGGCTGTAAGAAGATCTCCATATTGAATTGTTTGGTAACAACTCAAAATTATATAAAATATCATTAGATGAAGTTAAAGTTTATACAAAGGAAAGCAGGCTCGTAAACTTCCCTAATTTCCAAAACCAAACTTAATGCTCACCCCTCCATATAATGAAAATTGATAAAAATCATAATCTGTTCTCCACCTATTTTCAGCCCTGATATAAATAAAATACCGGTCAAAATGATATTCAATCCTGCCGTTATGGGCCAGGGAAGGATAAGTTTTCCAGGGGCGCCTGATGAAGGAAAGTGAAAGATCTGTTACCGGGACCAGTTTTTTTCCCGGACGCACCACCCATCCCGGGTTAACTCCCATTGATTCATACTCAATTCCTGCGAAGGTTTCGTAATATGCGAGAATGCTAAATCCAGAATTACGGTAGCCCAGACTCCAGGTACCATCATAGGATGCAGGGTTTACCGTGCCTCCAAAAATCGCATTTCGAACATCGACCCCGGTAGAGGCAAAAAAATAAGTGTCCTCACGAATTAGCCAGTACTGTCCAAGTAAAGGAAAGGGAATTAGAAGTATAGCAATTAGTAGAAACCTTTTCATCCATAATAGTCTAAAAGGAACCCCACGGAATTCCATTGGTTTAATCCAAAGATGTCGACTTAAGATGTTGGTATAAGGTTGATAGTGAATATACTACTTAAAAACGGAAGTATGTATTAAGGAAATGATAATGGCAACAGGGAAAAGCTTTAATTTATTAAATATCTGTATTTTAAGTGTTTAATCTGATTTTGTTGCAATTAATATCATTGTTTTTTAAAAAATTTCTAAATTCTGGTCTTAAATTTTATAAATATCTGATTGATTGCGATTTACTAAATTAATAACCCCCTTGTAATGAATAAAATTCTCATCTGGTCTATAAGTGCGGCATTAGCAGGTTTTTTATTCGGTTTTGATACAGTAGTTATTTCAGGAGCCGATAAACAACTGCAGGCATTATGGAATACTTCAGATGCTTTTCATGGCTCTGTGGTTATGGCAATGGCCCTGTGGGGGACGGTAGTTGGAGCAATCTTCGGGGGCATTCCTACCAATAAGATCGGGCGAAAGAATACATTATTGATCATTGGCGTTTTATATTTCATATCAGCCCTGGGCTCTGCTCTGGTAGATGATCCTATCTCTTTTGCCATTTTTCGATTCCTTGGAGGTCTGGGTGTGGGAGCTTCTACAATTGCTGCCCCGGCATTCGTTTCAGAGATCGCTCCTGCCAATCAGCGAGGCAAACTTGTATCGCTCTATCAGTTCAATATAGTTCTGGGCATTCTTATAGCCTTCTTATCTAATTATTTACTTCGGAATACGGGTGCAGAACCATGGAGATGGATGGTAGGGATCGAAGCGCTTCCCGCTTTTATTTACGTGATCTTTGTATTCTTTATACCCCGAAGTCCGCGCTGGCTTATTTCAAAAGGAAGACTGAATGAGGCTGAAAAGGTATTAGCGCTAATTCATCCTGGTGAGAATGTGAAAAAGAAACTGAACGAGATAAAATTACTTGATGAACAGGAAGTAAGCGGGGAGAATATTTTCATGAAGAAATATCGTTTTCCTCTGATGCTTGCTTTCCTTATTGCTTTTTTTAATCAGCTATCCGGGATCAATGCCTTTTTATATTATGCGCCAAGGATATTTGAATCTGCAGGTTTAGGGCAAAGCACTGCCCTGTTGAGCAGTATAGGAATTGGTGTAGTAAACCTGTTATTCACTTTATTAGGAGTCTTTCTCATCGACAGGCTTGGGAGAAGACAGTTAATGCTTTTCGGTTCTGTAGGTTATATAATTTCTCTTTCTCTAGTAGCGGCAGCCTTCTTTTTAAACTGGGGTGGGTTATGGGTGCCCATTTTTCTGTTTTTATTCATTGCATCCCACGCCATCGGGCAGGGAGCTGTGATCTGGGTATTCATTTCAGAAATATTCCCAAACCGCCTCCGGGCTTCCGGCCAGGCGTTTGGATCGTCCACCCACTGGGTATTGGCGGCTATCATACCTTCTACTATTCCCTATTTGTTTACCAATATAGGTCCAGGATATGTATTTGCATTCTTTGCGTTTATGATGGTATTACAGCTAATATTCGTAATTTTTATGATGCCGGAGACCAAAGGAAAATCACTCGAACAATTAAGTGCAGAATTATCTATCAATAAGTAGTTAGAAAATACAATCATTATGAAAAAATTACCCGTCATTATTTACCTGGCCCTTACAATGGTAACATTTACATCCTGTAAGAACGAAAATAAAGAATCAGGTGAGAAGGAGGTAGCCGAAGTAAAGGTTCAGCAGGATGAGGATTTCAGACCAAATTTTCATTTTACTCCCAAAGAGAACTGGATGAACGACCCCAACGGGATGTTCTTTCTGGATGGAACCTACCATCTTTATTTTCAGTATTATCCCGAGGATAATGTTTGGGGCCCAATGCACTGGGGGCATGCAACGAGTAAAGACATGATCAACTGGGAAGAGCAACCCATAGCTCTATTTCCCGATGAAAAAGGATATATCTTTTCTGGTAGTGCGGTGGTAGATAAGAATAATACATCGGGTTTCGGTAAGGATGGTAAAACTCCGGTCGTGGCCATTTTCACATATCATGATGCAACAGCGGCTGAAGAAGGCAAAGAAGATTATCAATCCCAAGCTATAGCATATAGTCTGGATGAGGGTCAGACCTGGACCAAGTATGAGGGCAATCCTGTACTTCCTAATCCAGGTATGATAGATTTCCGGGATCCAAAAGTGATCTGGGATAAGAAAAATAATCAATGGCTTATGGCTCTGGCTACCAGGGAAAAATCTTTATTCTATAGTTCACCGAATTTAAAGGACTGGAAAAAACTTTCTGAATTTGGAGAAAATACCGGTGCCCATGATGGTGTATGGGAATGTCCAGATCTATTCCCCATGACAGTGGAGGGAACGAATGAAACCAGGTGGGTACTCATTCAAAGTTTGAATCCCGGTGGATATAACGGCGGTTCCGGCACCCAGTATTTCGTGGGGGACTGGGATGGGAAAAAATTCACGCCAGTAGAAGGAATGAAATCCCTGGAAGAGAAACATCCATTCTGGATAGATTTCGGTAGAGATAATTATGCCGGTGTTACCTGGTCTAATATTCCAGATGAAGATGGACGGAAGCTTTTCCTGGGGTGGATGTCTAACTGGCTATACGGTCAGGAGGTGCCTACAGAGACCTGGAGGAGTGCTATGACCATAGCCAGAGAGCTGAAGTTAATAAAAGAGGATGGTAAATATCTTATTACTTCAGAACCGGTGAAGGAATTAGAAAAATACAGGGAAGAAAGTATCACTAAAAAAGACCTGGCGGTGAGCGGGAATTATGTTGTATTGGATTCCAGCGAGATCGATCTGGCTAAAGCAGAGATCAGGTTTAAAATTGAGGATCTAAAGAAGACCACTTATAATTTCAGATTGTCCAATAGCTCCGGAGAAGAGTTTATAGTTTCCTACGACCATGCACAAAAACAGTTCACGGTTAACAGGTCACATGCAGGGAAAAATGATTTTTCAGAAAAATTTGCAGCTGACAATTCTACCGCGCCAAGAATTGCAGATTCGGATGAGTTGAATGCGATCTTGCTAATTGATAAAACATCTATTGAAATGTTCTTTGATGATGGAAAAACTGTGATAACCGAAATTTTCTTTCCTAGTCAGCCATGGGATGAATTCTCATTTACTTCCGGGATTGAAAATTTTCAGGTAAGTAGTTTAGAGGCATTTGAGCTTAATTTTGATCAATAAAATATATTCAAAAAGGAATGGAAAAAAGGGTTAAGGCAGTATGCTTTGGGGAGATTTTGCTGGATGTATTTCCACATATGGAGCGAATAGGTGGAGCTCCGCTAAATGTAGCCAGCAGGCTGAGTAGTTTGGGTGTGGAAACCGAAATGATTAGTAAGGTGGGGATTGATGATAAGGGAAAAGACCTTCTGGAATATCTCAGTTCCAGAAATATTGCTATTAGTCACATTGAAAAGGATGATCAATAC
>JAHELO010000061.1:2865-8015 GCA_024644145.1 Christiangramia sp. | reverse complement strand
CGGAAAATATGATTATACCAAATTCGAAGGTGATAAAGGAAAAGTGCGAAGCAGTGAAGAACAGGCAGAATATCTTGCAGAATTAGCTTCTAAATATCCAATTATTTCTATTGAAGATGGAATGGATGAAAATGACTGGGATGGCTGGAAGGCTGTAACTGATAAGATTGGGGATAAAGTGCAGTTGGTTGGAGATGACCTTTTTGTTACGAATGTGGAGCGTCTGGGAAGAGGAATTAAAGAAAATATCGCAAATTCAATTTTGATTAAGGTAAATCAGATTGGTACCCTAACCGAAACTATAGCTGCAGTAAATATGGCTCATAATGCCGGTTATACTTCAGTAATGTCCCACCGTTCTGGTGAAACTGAGGATAATACAATTGCAGATCTTGCCGTTGCTTTAAATACTGGCCAGATTAAAACGGGGTCGGCGTCCAGAAGTGATCGTATGGCTAAATACAATCAATTGATTAGAATCGAAGAAGAACTTGGCCATGTTGCCTACTATCCTCAGGATAAAGCTTTCAAAATTCAATAAGGTTTTCCTTAAAATTATATAAAGCCTCTTCGTAAGAAGGGGCTTTTTTTGTAGAATAAATATTTAATTAAACCTTATATTAACAATCATTTATATGTATCTCTTATGATTAATTTGCCTTATTTGTTAATTTCCAGTCGTTAACCAATCAACCAATTTGAGAACCAATTTTTTATTTGTTGCCGCTGAAAATGATGCAGTCCCCCGCTGTAAAGCCGGTGGGATGGGAGATGTGGTACGAGATGTGCCCTGCCAGATAGCTTCTAGAGGTGATATGGTGAGTGTCATCACTCCGTCGTATTCCCGGTTACATCACTCTGATGCTATTAAAATTTCAGATATAAAATTTGTATTCCGGGGAGTGCCACATAACGGAGAGATCTATGAAGTGGAGGGAAAGAAAAAGGTTGAAGGGATTCGTCATTTTGTACTTCATCATCCAGATATAAAGGCTGGGGATATTGCTCATATTTATTTCAATGATCCAGACCAGCCGTTTTATACAGATGCGAATGTGTTTTCGCTTTTTTGCACCGCGGTAGCTGCGGCAGTTAGAGAGGAATTATTTGGTGAACTGGATATCATTCATCTTCACGACTGGCATAGCAGTATGTTGCTTTTTCTACGTGAGTTCAATCCAAGATTTAAAGTTCTAAAGGAGATAAGGATGGTTTATACTATTCATAACCTCGCCATCCAGGGAATAAGACCCTTTGATAATAATTATTCTTCTGTTCAGGCGTTCTATCCCGATGTAAACTATGACAGGGAAAAACTTCGGGACCGCCGGTATTCAGACTGTATAAATCTTATGGCGGTGGGTATTCGATTGGCAGATGCTGTGCACACGGTGTCTCCATCCTATAAGGAAGATATCCAAAAACCAAGTAATCCGCCTCATTTTATTGGAGGTGAAGGACTTGAAGAGGATCTTCGGAAAGCAGAAGTAGAAGGCAGACTTTTCGGAATCCTGAATGGTGCCAACTATAAAGATGTAGCTCAGGTTGAAAAAGGTATTTTATTAAGGCAGTGTGTTCGCAGGTTATTCAGGTGGTTGCAGGAAGAAAAAAAAGATTATAAAGCGCATTACCTGGCTCATACCGGAGAAAAGATAACTCGCTGGCAGGAGCATAAACCTGATTTTATTTGCAGTAGTGTGGCGAGACTAACTGAACAAAAATTTTTCTTTTTCAAAAAAGATCCCAACCTTCTGGCTGGCTTGATGGATAAACTTACCCAGGTAAACGGGGTGTATATCCTTTTAGGTACCGGAGCACCGGAATATGAATTGATCTTTAGGGAAGCTAGTTATAAGCATAAGAATTTCATTTTTATTAATGCGCAGTCAGATAGTATCATCGATATGCTGTATCAGGATTCCAATCTTTATCTAATGCCCAGTCAGTTTGAACCTTGTGGGATCAGCCAGATGCTGGCCATGAGAAACGGTCAGCCCTGTCTGGTACATCATACAGGGGGGCTTAAGGATACGGTAAAGCATATGCATACCGGCTTTAGTTTCGATGGGAATACTATGGAAGAAAAGACCGCAAGTTTTATCGAAGTATTTTCAGATGCTGTAGATCTCTTTTTTCAGGATAAAAAAGCGTGGAATAAAATATGTGCTAATGCAAAAAAACAGCGGTTTACCTGGGAGAAATCTGTAGACGAATACTACCAAAAACTCTATCTTCTGGATTAGTTCCTTAAATGGGTCAGATGCGACTCTTTCCAGCCTCAATTTCGATTAAAATATCTTTAAAACTGGAAATAATTTTTTTCATATTCCAGACTATCTTATTAAAACAGGCCTAAGTTTTTGGTGGTATAAAGTTAAATTTCACGAAAACTGAATAAAAACAGGGTATTTCTGAAATTTCAATACTATGCTTAAAATTATTTTAACACTAAATTTCGTAATTTAGCAATCCTTAAAAATTAATTTAAAAGAACTAAATATAATATGTCTAAAACAGCGATACTCGAATTCGACGGAAAGAAATATGAGTTTCCAGTTACAGTGGGAACAGAAGATGAAATAGGGATTGATATAAAACAACTACGTGGTGAGGCCGGCCTCATTACTTTGGACCCTGGATTTAAGAATACTGGAAGCTGCGAGAGTGCTATCACATTTTTGGACGGTGAAAAAGGGATATTGAGATATCGTGGATATGCCATTGAAGATCTTGCGGAAAAAGCTGATTTTCTTGAGGTAGTATACCTTCTTATTTTTGGAGAATTACCAAATAAGTCACAGCTAGAAAAATTCACTAATGATATTAAGGAGCAGTCTCACGTTGATGAGGAGATGAAAAAGATCCTTGACGGATTTCCAAAATCTGCACATCCAATGGGTGTTCTTTCCTCTCTAACCAGTGCATTGATCGCTTTTAATCCTTCTTCAGTAGATGTATCTTCAGAAGATGATATGTATAAAGCCATCGTTAAGATACTTGGTAAATTCCCTGTTCTTGCAGCCTGGACCTTGAGAAAGAAGAACAGTCTTCCTCTAAACTACGGGGATGAATCTTTAGGTTATGTTGAGAACCTTCATAAAATGATGTTCGAGAAGCCTAATAAAACTTATAGTGTAGACAAAGCGGTTATTGATGCATTAGATAAATTATTAATTCTACATGCAGATCATGAGCAAAACTGTTCTACTTCTACCGTGCGTATGGTAGGATCGTCTCACGCAGGTCTATTCGCATCACTTTCAGCGGGGATTTCGGCATTATGGGGTCCACTTCATGGTGGAGCTAACCAGGCAGTGATAGAAATGCTTGAAAAAATTAAGGAAGATGGCGGGGATACCCATAAGTTCATGCAAAAAGCTAAGGACAAAGATGATCCTTTCCGTTTGATGGGCTTCGGGCACCGTGTATACAAGAACTTTGATCCACGGGCTAAGATCATCAAAAAATCTGCAGATGAAGTTCTGGGACAATTAGGTGTTGAGGATCCTGTTCTTGATATAGCTAAAGGTCTGGAAAAAGAAGCTTTAGAAGATGACTACTTCGTAAAAAGAAAGTTATATCCAAACGTAGATTTTTACTCAGGAATTATATACCGCGCATTAGGTATTCCAGTAGATATGTTTACCGTGATGTTTGCTTTGGGTAGGCTTCCTGGATGGATCGCACAGTGGAGAGAAATGAGGTTGAAGAAAGAGCCAATTGGTCGACCACGTCAGATCTATACCGGCGAAAATCATAGAGATTTTAAACCTCTTGGTAGCAGATAAGAATCTGTTTTTATAGAGATTAGAATAATCGAAAAAGCTTCATCATCTTGGATGGAGCTTTTTTATATTTGTCAAAATATTACTCCATGAACTTGCATATAACCAATGAAACTTCGAAACTTAAAGCGGTTGTGCTTGGAACTGCTGAAAGTAACGGGCCAATCCCAACGCTGGAAGAAGCTTACGATCCGAAGTCTAAAGAACATATAACGGCCGGCACCTATCCAAAAGAAGAAGATATGGTGCGGGAAATTGAGGCGGTGGCAGCTGTACTTAAAAAATATGATGTTGAGGTGTACAGACCTAAAGTAATCAAAGATTATAATCAGATCTTTACCAGAGATATCGCTTTTGTAATTGATGATAAATTTATAAAATCGAATATACTACCAGACCGTGACCAGGAAATTGATGCTATAGAACATGTTATAAAACAAATAGCTCCTGAAGACATCATTACTTTACCTGAGGAGGCGCATATTGAGGGCGGAGATGTTATGCCTATGGGAGATTATATTTTTGTAGGTACTTATAAAGGAAAGGATTATAAAGATTTTATTACGGCAAGAACCAACTGGCAGGCCGTGGAAGCGTTGGAAAAACTATTTCCTGAAAAGAAAGTTGTCTCCTTCAGTCTTAAAAAATCGAATACCATAGCAAAAGATAACGCCCTGCATTTGGATTGTTGTTTTCAACCTGTAGGTAAAAATAAAGCCATAATTTATAAGGAAGGTTTTCTAATTGAAGACGAATTTAACTGGCTGGTAGATTTTTTCGGAAAAGAAAATGTTTATGAGATTACCCGGGACGAAATGTACCATATGAATTCCAATATTTTTTCAATTTCTGAAGACGTTGTGATCTCAGAAAAAGGATTCACCAGGTTAAACAATTGGCTGCGTGAGCAGGGGATTACAGTAGAAGAAGTACCTTATGCAGAGATTGCCAAGCAGGAAGGATTATTACGTTGTTCAACTTTACCCTTAATACGGGAATAAAAGACTAGACATGAAGCAAATTACAGATACTATATTGATGGTGAGGCCGGTTGGTTTTAGAATGAACGAACAAACAGCCGTAAATAATTACTTCCAGACTAAACTGGAAGGTGATGATATTAATGAGATAGCAACCCAGGAGTTCGATATTTTTGTGGATAAATTGCGATCTGTGGGTGTAAACGTGGTAGTGGTAGATGATGTGCCGGAAGATGACACCCCAGATTCTATTTTCCCTAATAACTGGGTGTCCTTTCATGAAGATGGCCAGGTGGCTTTATATCCCATGTTTGCAGAAAATAGAAGGAAGGAGCGCCGGCTGCAATATTTTGCTAAACTGGAAGAGGCAGGGCATAAAATAACC
>JAHELO010000061.1:0-2855 GCA_024644145.1 Christiangramia sp. | reverse complement strand
TCGAGCAGATGAAGAACTTTTAATAGAATTCTGCGAAGATTTTGAATTTACACCGGTGATCTTCACGGCAAATCAAACGGTAGATAATAAAAGACTTCCAATTTATCACACCAATGTTATGATGTGTGTCGCAGAGGAATTTGTGGTGATCTGTCTTGACACGATAGATGACAAAAAGGAGCAAAAGAATGTGGTGAAGCATCTGAAAATGGATGGCAAAGAGATCATTTCTATAAGTGAGGAGCAAATGCATGAGTTTGCCGGTAATATGTTGCAGGTTCAGGGTGCTGAAGGGAAAAAATATCTGGTAATGAGTGCCAGGGCGCACCGTAGCTTAACTGAAGATCAAATTAGCAGGATCGAAAATCACTGTGAAATCCTTACCTCAGAAATCCAAACCATAGAAACCTGTGGAGGTGGGAGTGCAAGGTGTATGATGGCCGAAGTTTTTCTGCCGAAAGCTTAGAATTTTTCAGCTCTTCTATTTAATAATTTCAGACTAAAAAGAAGAATAATCAATACGCTTAACAAAGCAAATGGCAGTGAAGTGATAATCAGAAACTTTTGCATAGCAGTTAAAACGTTAGTATCAGGCCTAACCTGACCTAATACGATTATCGCCTCACAAAAAACGAGAATTAATACCGCCCATACCAGGCGGTATTTCTTTTTTGGTTCAGGGTTCCCATGGTCTGTAAACATACTGAGTACAAAAATTGCGGAATCTACAGATGTAACGAGGAAACTAATAAGGAGTATTATCACAACCGCACTGGAAAGCAAGGGTAAGGGATAGTTCTCAAAGAAGACGAACATAGAGGTGAATACATTTCCAAATTCATTATTATAGGCCTGCCAGCTGTCTATCATTTCGAAGGCTGATGTTCCAAAAACACTGAACCAGAAAAAACTACCCAGGGACGGGATCAACAATACTCCCAGTATCATCTCCCGTATGGTTCTTCCCCTGGAAATACGAGCTATAAAAATTCCGGTAAAAGGAGCCCATGCTAACCAGAAGGCCCAGTAATAGTAAGTCCAGTCTGTTAGAAACTGTACTCCCGGGTCGTAATTCCCGATGGCAAGACTCAATGGAATAAAATCGATTATATAATGGTACAGTGATATGCCAAAATTTGAAATTATGCTTGATATATTTCCGGTTAGAAAGACAAATACTAACAAGATCAAAGCCACATAAATATTCCAGTTTGATATTCTCCTGATTCCTTTACTTACCCCGGCCCATGCCGACATAAAAGCAAGTGAACAAATAAGAAATACCAGGCCCATATTCTGGAGTAACGAGCCAGGCTCACGTGATTCTAAATGACTCAAACCTCCTTCGATTTGCGTGGTGCCAAGACCTATAGCGGCAACGAGACCTATAACAGTGGTGAGAATCGTGAGAATATCTATAGAATTGGGTAGGTAGCGCACTCTGTTAAATATAGAAAATGCAGAACTCAACCTGATATCCTGTTTGTCTACAAAAATGGTATATCCTATAACCAGAGCGAAAAGTCCGTAGAAAGCCCATGCGGTGAAGCCCCATTGATAAAAGGTATATTCGAGAGAAATAATATCGGCAGTCAGCCCAGACGCTATAGGGGGATTCATAAGCATAAATACAGGTTCCTGCACAGCACGAAGCAGAATGCCTGCTCCCATCCCGGCGGAGTATAGCATGGCAATCCAGGAGAGCCTGTCAAATTCCGGAGGAGAGTTTCCTAAACGTATTTTTCCGAATTTAGAAAAGGCAATGCTCAAAAGAAAAAGAACGCAGCCTAAACCTAACCAGAGGTAAAAGGTCCCAAAATATCCTCTTACCCAGAGTGAAATACTTTCAATACCATCATAAAACTGATCTGTGAAAAGAAATATAAGTATAGAACTACTAATAAGGATGGCAGCAGAAATTGAAAAAACCAGGTTTTTAAACAGGTGGTGGTAGCTTTGACTCACAGGAATTAGTTCTTAGGTTATGAAACTAATCTTTTTTGATTCCCTTTGCAATTCTGTTAATCATCCCTTCAAAAATAAAATAATGAAAAGGATACATGGAATACCAGTAAGCTCTGCCTAATAATCCTTTCGGCCTGAACGTTGCATTCTGGTGTAAAACATGGTTGTCGTCTATCTTAAATTCCAGCCAGGCTTCCCCTGGTACTTTCATTTCGGCAAATAATAACAATCGTTTTTCCTCTTTATCTGCAAGGAGGACCCGCCAGAAATCCAGTGAGTCCCCGGCATAGATCTTATCGGGATGTGTCCTTCCTCTTCTTAGACCAACGCCTCCAAATAGCTTGTCCAGGTAACCCCGTACCTTCCAGAGCCAGTTTCCGTAATACCAGCCAGTGATCCCGCCAATAGCCCATATTCTATCTAAAGCTTCCTCAGGATTATCTACTTTAACTGATTTTTTATCCTGCATACAGCCATATTTTGGGATCTGGATATATTTATTAAGTTCTTTCCTGAACCGGCCGCTGCTCAAGGAATCTTTCCAGCTTGAGATCACTTCATTTTGTTCGATCTTGAAAAACGCCAGTTTTATTGCCTCCTTGTAAGGGATCAATTTTACATCTAAAATTTCCTGAAGTCTTGTGTCATTGGTGGTAACTTCTACAGACATGCTATCTACCAGATTTTGAGCAAGTCTGTACGATGTTGAGGTTACAAAGTATAACCAGTACGAACTTAATCTGGCAGACATAAAGGGAACACTAATTATCCATAATTTTAGGTTTCTCACGGCGGCATATTGTTTCATCATGTCTTTGTAGGTAAGAATGTCTGGTCCGCCTACATCGAAAGATTTATTATAGCACCTTTCATTATTTATTACACCGGTG
>JAHELO010000060.1 GCA_024644145.1 Christiangramia sp. | reverse complement strand
GGGCGTTAAAGACAGTGGTAAACTTATGCCAGGTCACGGCGGATTGTTTGATAGGCTAGATAGTATTATCTTTGCAAGCCCGTTTATCTATGCATTCTTATATATTTTAAACTATGTTTCATAAAGAAGGATACAAAATAATGACGATCACCGCGATCATCCTGATCGCAATAAATATGATCACTTACAGTTTAATTAATGTATACTGGATAAAGTTTGTAATCCTCGTTGTTTCTATAATCTTTTTCTTTCTTATCCTACAATTTTTCAGGAACCCAAAAAGAACAACGAATCAGAATAACAAGCACATTATTGCACCGGTAGATGGAAAAGTGGTCGCTATTGAGGAGGTTTACGAGAAAGAATACTTCAAGGATAACAGGCTGCAGATCTCGATTTTTATGTCACCTATAAATGTTCACGTTACCCGCCATCCCATTGGAGGAAAGGTTACATACAGCAAATACCATCCAGGAAAATTCCTGGTTGCCTGGCATCCTAAATCGAGTGAAGAGAATGAAAGAACCACTGTGGTGGTTAAGAACGATGTGGCAGGAGAGGTTTTGTATCGTCAGATCGCTGGTGCTATGGCCAAAAGAATTGTAAATTACGCTGAAGTAGACGCTGAAGTAATTCAGGGAAGTGATAGTGGATTCATCAAATTTGGTAGTCGTGTAGATGTATTTGTTCCTGTGGGAACAAAAGTGAATGTTGAGATTAATCAAAAAGTAAAAGGGGGCGTTAGTGTAATTGCTGATGTCGCCTCATAATTATTATGATGGCACAGGATAATTCAAAATTTTTAAAGGCCTATAATATGGCCAGCAATACAGAGCAGCAATTCCCCCCGGATGTTCTTTTGCACTTTTACGCACTTTATAAGCGTGCGACCGAACAGAATGGCTTCTACATACCTCCTACCAACAAAGGAGACCTTAGAAGCGCTTTTAAGATCAACGCATTGGTACAGGTAAAAGATCTTAGCAAGAAAGAGGCCCGGGAGCGTTATATAGAACTTGTGGAAACGCATATAGGTGAAGTTCCCGACTAATCTTTATATGGAATAAAATAAAAAAGAGGACTTTATGTCCTCTTTTTTGTATCCATAAATTTCCTGGAGGTTATCCCAGGCTTTGTAAACTTGCTTTTAAGGCTTCAATCTTCGCTTCAGCATCTGCTTTTTTGGTCTTTTCTATAGCCACAACCTGCTCAGGTGCATTATTCACAAACCTTTCATTAGAAAGCTTTTTATCCACAGATTTCAGAAATCCTTCAGTATAACTAAGTTCTTCTTTAATCTTTTTCCTTTCCGCTTCCACATCTATAGCCCCAACAATAGGAATAAAATATTCATTAGATCTCACTCTGAATGATAGCGCCCCATCTACAGAACCGGTTACATATTCCAGCTTACCTACATTACCCATTTTAGCAATAACAGAATCAAAGGTTTTCGAGGTGTCTTCATTATTAAGCACACTAAGGTCAATTTCATTTTTAAATGAAATATTCTTGTCCTTTCTTATCTTTCTTATACCTGCTATCACTTCTGCGGCGTGTGAAAATTCTTTTATTATCTTTTCATCAAATACAGTCTCCTGAGGCCAGGAAGCTATGATAAGCGCTTCTTCCGGAGTACGCGGAGTGATCTCCTGCCAGATCTCTTCAGTAACAAACGGCATAAAAGGATGAAGAATCTTTAAGTTATCTTCCAGGATCTCAATAATCTCCTTATAAGTTCTGGCGTCCATTGGTTGCCCGTAAGCCGGTTTTACCATTTCAAGAAACCAGCTGCAGTAATCGTCCCATACCAGTTTGTATGTTGACATCAAAGCATCACTAATTCTGTATTTTGAATAATGGTCTTCTATCTCTTTTAATGTTTTCTGAAATTTAGACTTATACCAGTCTATGGCCATCCTGGCAGTTTCCGGCTGCGGGATATCTTCAGAAATCTCCCATCCTTTTACCAGTCTGAAGGCATTCCATATCTTATTGGTAAATGCACTCCCCTGCTTACAAAGATCTTCATCGAACATAAGATCGTTGCCAGCCGGAGAACTCAACAACATCCCCACTCTCACACCATCTGCTCCATACTGTTCTATCAATCCTAAAGGATCTGGAGAATTACCCAAGGATTTGGACATCTTCCTTCTTTGCTTGTCTCTTACGATTCCCGTGAGATAAACATTTTTAAAAGGTCGTTCTCCTCTATATTCATAACCTGCCATGATCATTCTCGCAACCCAGAAGAAAAGAATCTCCGGAGCCGTAACCAGATCATTTGTAGGATAGTAATATTGAATCTCTTTATTTTCCGGCTCCATGATGCCATTAAAAACGCTCATTGGCCATAACCATGAAGAAAACCACGTATCCAATACATCTTTGTCCTGCGAAAGGTCAGACAGTTGTAACTCCATGTTTCCCGTGGCTTTTTTTGCCTGAGCTAGAGCTTCTTCCGCAGATTCGGCCACTACAAAATCATTTTTACCGGGCCCGTAATAATATGCCGGTATCTGGTGCCCCCACCATAATTGACGGGAAATATTCCAGTCCCGAACATTTTCCATCCAATGACGGTAGGTATTCATGAATTTTTCAGGCACGAGGTTTATATCATCACCTGTCACGGCTGCGAGCGCAGGCTCAGCCATTTCTTTCATTTTAAGGAACCATTGATCGCTCAATTTGGGCTCTATAACTGCACCTGTACGTTCACTCGTCCCTACCTTATTCAAATGATCTTCCACTTTAGATAAATGACCAGACAATTCCAGCTCTTCAACGATCTCAGCGCGAACTACAAACCTGTCCTTCCCCTTATAATGCAAACCAAAGTCATTAAGAGTAGCGTCATCGTTAAATATATCTATTACCTCCAGGTTATGCTTATCCCCTAGGATTTTATCATTTTCGTCATGAGCAGGAGTCACTTTCAAACATCCTGTACCAAATTCCATGTCTACATAATCATCCTCAATAATCGGGATGATCCTGTTACAAATTGGCACAATAGCTTTCTTACCTTTTAAGTGCTCAAAACGTTCATCATTAGGATTAATACATATTGCAGTATCTCCTAAAATCGTCTCAGGTCTCGTGGTTGCGATGGTAAGAACCTCATCTGTCCCATCAATCTTATAATTTAAATAATAAAGCTTACCGTTACGTTCTTCATAATTCACTTCCTCATCAGACAATGTTGTCTTGGCAACCGGGTCCCAGTTCACCATTCTATAACCCCTGTAAACCAATCCTTTTTTATAAAGATCTACAAAAACCTTGATCACAGAAGCAGACATATCATTATCCATAGTAAACTTGGTCCTATCCCAATCACAGGAAGCTCCAAGATGCTTTAGCTGCTGAAGAATAATTCCTCCATGCTTGTGAGTCCAATCCCAGGCGTGTTGTAGAAATTCTTCCCTGCTAAGCTCATTTTTTTCTATTCCCTCAGATTTTAACTTGGCAACCACTTTCGCTTCGGTAGCAATAGAAGCATGATCTGTTCCAGGTACCCAACAGGCATTATATCCTTTTAGTCTTGCCCTTCTTACCAATACATCCTGTATGGTATTGTTAAGCATATGCCCCATATGAAGTACACCGGTAACATTTGGCGGAGGAATAACGATGGTATAAGGTTCTCTATCATCTACCTGTGAATGAAAATATTTGTTTTTCATCCAGTAGTCGTACCACTTATCCTCTACTTTTTTTGCATTGTATTGTGAAGCAATTGCCATTTCTTGGTCTGATTTTTGAATATTGGCAAAAGTAATTATTAATGAAGGATTATGAAAGTGGCTGAAATGATATAAATTTTGAGAATTGAAAATTTTCAGCTTATCTTTACTATTCCGCTAAATTTTAAAATTATGAAGAAATTAATTGCAATCGCCATATTTATTTTTGCCGGCGTTTCTGTAGCTCAGGCTCAGAAGGTCGCAAAAATGGAATTCAAGTCAGAGACGATAGATTATGGTGAAATAAAAAAAGGTAGTGATGGTCTTAGGGTATTTGAATTTAAAAATACCGGTGATGCTCCTCTGGTTATAGAAGACGTTAAATCCAGTTGTGGATGTACCGTCCCTAAGAAGCCTGAAGAGCCAATACTTCCAGGAAAGACCGGCCAGATCGAGGTGAAATATGACACCAAACGGGTTGGTCCCATTCGTAAAACCGTTACTGTGTACTCCAATGCCGAAGAATCTGTAAAGGCATTAAAGATTAAAGGAGTAGTAACTGATGGGAACACTGAAGAAGACGATAGCTAAGACTCACTTCTAAACGTAAATAAAAAGCCTCCTGAAATAGGAGGCTTTTTTTTGTTGCAATAATACAGGAATTCCATGGCTCCGAGAATTTTAATAAATTACTATCTATAATTATTGATTCATAGTTTAATTTTGCAATTTTGCCATCCACAAATAATAAGCTATGCCTAAAATTTCACATAAAGGGCAGGAAATGCCTGAATCTCCTATTAGAAAACTAGTTCCCTACGCCGAAGCGGCTACAAGAAGAGGACGAAAGATCTACCAGCTCAATATTGGGCAACCAGATATCAAAACTCCCGAGGGTGCTTTAGATGCGGTTAGAAATCATAATATAGAAGTTTTATCATATAGTCATTCTGCAGGATTTGAAAGCTACCGGGAAAAACTGGCCGGATATTATCAAAAAACTTCTCTACCGGTAAATAAAGAAGACATAATCATTACTACCGGAGGTTCAGAGGCATTATTATTTGCAATGGGCAGCATTACAGATCCGGGTGACGAGGTAATTATCCCTGAGCCATTTTACGCAAATTATAATGGTTTTGCCACGGCTTCTGGAGTAAAAATCAAACCTATACAGGCAAGTATAGATACTGGTTTTGCGCTCCCCCCTATTTCTGAATTTGAAAAGCTGATTACTGAAAGAACCAAGGCAATTCTTATTTGCAACCCTGGAAATCCCACCGGATATCTATACACCAGAGAAGAAGTGCAACAACTAGCAGATCTGGCTTTAAAACATGATCTATTTATAGTATCAGATGAAGTATACAGGGAATTTGCCTATGAAGGTGTAGAGCATCATTCAATTATGAGCATTCCGGAACTTGCCGAGCACGCTATCATGGTAGATTCTGTTTCTAAGCGATATAGCATGTGCGGTGCACGTATAGGATGCCTGGTTTCAAAAAACAGCAAATTTATAGCCACAGCCATGAAATTTGCGCAGGCAAGGCTTAGTCCGCCAACCTTTGCCCAGATTGCCAGCGAAGCTGCTTTGGACACTCCACAAGAATATTTTGATGAAGTCATAGAAGAATACACCTACCGCAGGAACCTTTTGGTTAAAGGTCTTGAGAAGATAGATGGTGTTAAGGTCGCTAAACCAAAAGGCGCATTTTATTGCATCGCGCAACTGCCGGTTGAAGATGCCGATGATTTTGCACGATGGTTATTAGAAGATTTTGAAGACCAAAATGAAACTATCATGGTGGCTCCGGCAGCCGGATTTTATTCAACCCCAAATACAGGAAAAAATCAGGTTCGCATCGCTTACGTATTAAAAAAAGAAGACCTTGAAAGAGCCATCATTATATTAGAAAAGGCTTTAAAACAATATAACCGGTAAGATTAATGCAGGTATTGCGTAATTTTTCCCTTAAAAACCATAACAGCTTTGGTATAGATGTCCGGGCCGAGAATTTCATCTCGGTAGAGAATCCAGATGAGCTCAGGACCGTATTGCGCAAAAGCTATGCCTCTGAAATATTTATTCTGGGTGGCGGAAGCAATATGCTTTTAACCCAGGATATAACTAAAACAGTTATTCATATTGCCTTTAAGGGCAAAAAAATTATTTCTGAAACCAACGGGGATGTTATAATAGAAGCTCAGGCAGGAGAAAACTGGCATGAGTTCGTTTTATGGACTCTTTCTCACGATTTTGGTGGCCTGGAGAATCTTTCGTTAATCCCGGGGAATGTAGGCACTGCCCCCATCCAAAATATTGGCGCCTACGGTGTGGAGTTAAAGGATAGTTTTGTGAGCTGCAAGGCCATGAACATTCAAACTCTTGAGGAAAAGGAATTTGACCTGGCTGCCTGTGAATTTGATTATAGAAATTCTATTTTTAAACAGGGGCTTAAAGGACAGTATATCATAACTTCGGTTAAATTCAGGTTGACCAGGAAAGACCATCAACTACATACAGAATATGGTGCGATAAACGCTGAACTTGAGAAGCAGAAAATTACTTCCCCCACCATACGGGATATATCTAATGCAGTGATTAGCATCAGGCGATCTAAATTACCCGATCCAAAAGAAATAGGCAACAGTGGGAGTTTTTTCAAAAATCCCATCGTTACTAATTCCCAATTTGAAAAATTAAAACAGGAACACCCAGAGATCCCTTCATATCACATTTCTGAAACCGAAATTAAGGTTCCTGCAGGATGGTTAATAGACAAAGCGGGTTTTAAGGGATACCGGAATGGGGACGCAGGCGTTCATAAAAATCAGGCGTTAGTTCTTGTAAACTATGGTGCCGCTACCGGCGAAGAGATCCTCCAGTTATCCCGTAACATCCAGCATGCCATCCATCAAAAATTTGGGATTGAACTCGAAGCAGAAGTAAACATTATATAATAAAAAGGGGAGCGCAAATTAGCACTCCCCTTTTTTATCGGTATAAATTAATTTATTTCCTAAGCTTTTTTCATCACCACAGCATCTATTACATGCACAACTCCATTGGAAGCATCCACATCTGCCTGTACTACAGTAGCCTTTTTACCAGTTTCATCTGTAAGTACTACTTTATCGCCATCCAGAGATGCCACAAGTTTTCCGCCACCAACAGTATTAATTTCATATTTACCATTGTTATCCTTGATCATCTGAACAAGTTTCTGGGAAGTAACCTCACCTTCTACTACGTGATATTTCAAAACTCCGGCTAATTGATCTTTATTCTCAGCTTTCATTAGAGATTCAAGTGTTGCCTTATCTACTTTATTAAAAGCAGCATTATGAGGCGCAAAAACTGTAAACGGGCCTTCTTCTGTTTTAAACATTTCAGCGAGCTCCGCAGATTGTAAAGCACTAACCAATGTACTCAAGGTATCGGTTTCCATGGCTTTGGCAGCAATACTGTTAGACTCCCATTCCATTTTTTCCTTTTCGGCTTTCATTTCGGCCTCTTTCTGGGCCTCCATTTGCTCCATTCTTTCTTTTTCTTTTTCTTCCTGCTCTTTTTTCTTACCGTCATCACATGAGGTAAATATCATAGCGGTAAGAGCAAAAACAGTTAATAACATTTTAATTTTCATAATTGTAGTCTTTTTCGTGATTAACAATACAAGATATTGCCGAAAAGGCACTTTAACTCATCAATTCGATTAAAGTTTAGTTAAATATTGTAAAGGTTATATTAATGAGCTTCAGCATTTTTAGATACTTTAATTAATTCTTATTTTTGCATCAGAATATTTAGAGCATGAAACTGTTAATTATAAGTATCATTTTACTTGGTCTCGCATTCGCTGGGATCGCCATTAAGATCTGGGGAAAAAAAGACGGTAAATTCGCCGGAACCTGTGCCAGCCAGAATCCTTACCTGAATAAAGCGGGTGAACCCTGCAGTTTTTGCGGTAAGCTTCCAGAAGAGATGGAAAATTGTTCTGACACTCCTAAGACCACATAGACTGAATGGGAACAATTTTACTGGGACTATTCATTCTTGTCGCTTTAGTCAATCTCCTTTATTTCTTTGCTTTTTTCTCATTTGTAACTTCAGACCATAAAGATAAGGTTCATCCTGAAGTACCCGTATCGGTTATAATCTGCGCTAAGAATGAGGAGGACAATCTAAAAAATTTTCTACCTTCTGTACTCTCACAGGACTATCCAGATTTTGAAGTGATCGTTATTAATGATGCTTCAGCAGATAATAGCTTAGAGGTTATAGAAGAGTTTCAAAAAACAGATCCCAGGATCCAGATTGTTAACGTAGAAAATAACGAGGCTTTCTGGGCAAAT
>JAHELO010000059.1 GCA_024644145.1 Christiangramia sp. | reverse complement strand
TCGCTTTCTGTCTTTCCCTCTTGCAGCATTTTTGTAACATGCTCAGCTTCATAATTATATCCGGTGGTCTGAACGCCAAAGTCTATCGTTTCTTCCTTATCTTCTGAAATGATTTGTACAGAGGTAGGTTCATGAAATCTGGTATTTAGAATCATCTTTCCTCGTTCCATTTCAATCTCGGCAATAGTTGGTGTTTTCTTTAGGAATGTGGAATAAAGTTCAGCTTCTCTACCATCCTTATATATGAATCTAATATCGCAACTGGCATCCACACCGGTTTCAGTAAATTCAGCCTTGGCATTTATTCTTTCAGGTTTTCCCATCAGGGAATAAGCCATAAATACCGGATAGATACCTATATCCAAAAGACTCCCACCACCCAGGGTTTTATTGAAAAGACGTTTATCTGCATCAAATGGAGCGGGAAAACCAAAATCTATCTTTACAGACTTTATTCTTCCCAGCTCTCCTGAATTCACTTTACTGATAACCAGATCAAAATGTGGTAAAAACCTTGTCCATAAGGCTTCCATCAAAAAGATTTTTTTTTCTTTGGCCAGGCTTATCATATTATTTGCCTGCTCTGTATTAATTGCGAAAGGTTTTTCACAAAGGACAGCTTTCCCCTTCCGGATACAGTCCATGGTAAGTTCATAATGAAAAACATGCGGTGTTGCTATATAGATCACCTCTACATGTTTATCTTCCATTAACTGAATATAAGAGCCATACGCTACTTCAGCCTGATGTTCTCTAGAGAAATCCAATGCCTTATCCCGGTTCCTGCTGGCTACTGCATAGAGTTCAGCATCTTTAACCTCTGCAAGATCCCTGGCAAATTTATTGGCGATCTTTCCGAGACCTATAATTCCCCATTTCACCTTCTTTTTCATGATAATTTATGTTCTCGTTTATGACCACTAAAATATTGTATACTGAATGCGATTACAATTACAAGAACGCATCCCACCACATTTAGCCACAGGTATGGCATTAGTTCGAGTTCAAAAACAAGGAATATGACAGCCTGAGTAATTATTGCGGCAATAAATACAGCATTGCTTTTTACGAATTTTATAAAGAAGGCGAGCAGGAAAATTCCCAGGACATTACCGTAGAACAAACTTCCTATAATATTCACCAATTGTATGAGATTGTCAAAAAGATCGGCCAGACTCGCAAAGGCAATAGCTATTAGTCCCCACATCAAGGTGAACCATTTGGAAGCCGCAAGATAATGTTCTTCACTTTTAGGGACTGAATGGTTGCGTTTATAGAGGTCTATTACCGTGGTAGAAGCAAGTGCATTAAGCTCTGATGCGGTAGATGACATTGCTGCTGAAAGGATAACAGCCAGTAACAAACCTATAAAACCTTTAGGAAGATTATTCAGTATAAAATGAATAAATACATAATCCTTATCATTACTTTCTGCCTCCTCATCAGATGCATCTATAAAACTTCTGGCTTCTTCCCGAACCTGTTTTTGTTGAGCTTCCAGCTGCAAATACTCCTGTTGAAAATCTGCTGTTTGCGCTTCTGAATAATTTGCCTTGTTTTCAGCATAATCAAGACTAATGTGCTGTTTTCGCGCCTGAATTTCCTCATTTTTTAACATTAGGTCCTGATATTGTTCAGAATAGTCAGAATTCAGCACTGTTTCGGTAGCTGCAGGATTAAAGTTAAGCGGGGCAGTATTAAATTGATAGAAAACAAATACCATAACGCCTACCAGTAATATAAAAAACTGGAGGGGTACCTTGAGCAGGCCATTAAATATCATCCCCATCTGGCTTTCTTTTACAGAGCCACCGGTAAGATACCTTTGTACCTGGCTTTGATCTGTCCCAAAATAGGAGAGGGCTAAAAAGCTTCCCCCAATAAGACCACTCCATAAGGTATACCGGTTTTCAAAATCGAAAGAATAATCCAGGATGTCCATTTTTCCGCCTGTTCCGGCGATCTCCAGGGCATTCGTAAAACCTACCGAATCTGGAAGGTAGCTCATGATAATAAAAAATGCTACTATCATCCCGGTCATGATCACTGCCATTTGTTGCTTATGGGTTACGTTTACAGCCTTTGTGCCTCCAGAAACTGTATAAATGATCACCAGAACCCCTATAATGGTAGTGAGATAGGTAAGATTCCACCCCAAAACTGCAGAGAGGACTATTGCCGGTGCGAATATTGTGATTCCCGCTGCGAGGCCTCGCTGTATAAGAAAAAGAATTGCAGTTAAGGTCCTGGTTTTCCTGTCGAACCTGGATTCCAGATATTCGTAGGCCGTATAAACATTTAACCTGTGATAGATGGGGATAAATACCATACATACAATTACCATAGCAACAGGTAATCCAAAATAGAATTGTACGAATCCCATACCATCGTGAAACGCCTGTCCCGGTGTGGAGAGAAAGGTAATGGCACTAGCCTGGGTTGCCATAACCGAGAGGCCTACGGTCCACCATTTAGCGTTTTTACCTCCGCCTATGTAGTCCTGAACATTTTTACTTCCTCTGGATTTGTAAACTCCGTACCAAACGATAAAGGCAATTGTGCCGCCTAGAATGATCCAATCAATTAACTGCATATCAGGCGAAGTAATTCATTATTAAATAGAATGCGAGGATATAGATGGCGTTAGCAACCAGAACAAGGGTGTAGCTTTTTTTCCAATGATACTTTTCAGGTTCTTCCATTATTTACCTATAGAAATTAGATTAGCAAATAATCTAAAGGCGCCGGGAACTGCTTCAGGAAATTGTCTGAAAAAGCTAAGACCCGTGTAGATATAGTAACCCTCTCCATATTTAGCAACAAGAAGGCTGCCTGTAGTAGGTGACTCTCCGGGATCCTGCATACTTATTATAGGAGTAAAGTTTTCGTCCCAATTATCAGGAAAATACAGTCCACGTTCCTGTACCCATCCTTCAAAGTCGGCTTTAGAAAGTTTATTTGGTGAATTCAATACAGGATGTGCAGGTGCCATAAAAGTGACTTCTGAGTTTTCGTTAGTCACCCGGTCCCTGGAAAGATTTAGCTGAAAAGGAGATATATTATCTACAACCAGACCCCGGCTTGTATTATATTGAATGATCATCGTCCCGCCTTGTTTCACATATTCATGTAAGATCTCCTGTTTGAATTTCAGTTCTTCAACAATATTATATGCTCTGATGCCCAGTATCACGGCATCAAATGTTTTTAAACTATGCAGGGAAATATCTGCAGGGGAGATCCGGCTTACTTCATATCCTATTTGCTCCAGTCCTGCAGGGACCATGTCACCAGCACCTTCTATATATCCCAGATTTTTTCCTTTTTTTGAGATATTAAGTTTAACGAGTTTCAGGCGGGCAGGTACAATCAGGTTTTGATCTGGAATATGTTCATAATCTATCTCCACCAGGCTGTGCGTGTAGACCTTTCCGTTAACGGTTGCTATAGGTTCTAGTTTGCTCTCATTTTGTCCTTCGGGTGGGGTAACCTTGAATCTTAGTATTTCAGTGCTACCGGTTTGACTAAGCGAAAAATTTGCTTGAAGAGGTTCAATGTTCCATCCTTTTCCGGCTTTTAGATCCAGAATACCTTCCACATTATCTTTTTTTGAAGATACTTTTATACTTATTTCTTTAGCTTCTGAGGTGTTAAAAATCAGCACGTTTTCTTCAAATTTCAGATCTATAGGAGGTACAATCTCGAAGTTTCTGTAGGTCTCTCCCAATACATCATCATTGAATTTGTAGACCACCGGTTTATCATAGATAAATGAAGTACCATTAATAGACAATGTAAAGGAAGCTTTGGTGTACAACGGTGTTTCCGGCAGACCTCTGAGCTTTTGTTCTTTCACGGAATACATACCCATAGTACCTGAATTTTTCAAATAATATGGTGTTGTATATTCTGCTCCAGCTGGAATCTTAAATGGGAGGGTGTTTTCCCATACTTCATTGTTTTTTAGTGTTATCTGTGAATGTAATACTGAATTATTTGGTGTGAGATTAACTGTTTGGAGAACAATATTTTGATCACTTCTATTAATTGCTTCCAGGTTCACTTTTAATTCTTCTGAAGGTGTTATGAAAGGTTTTTCGGCAACAGCTTCCAGGAACAGTCCTGAACATGCATAAATGATATCTTTGATTTCGTTTGTCTTGATCTCCTTCCAGTGCTCATCTTCCAGGTTCCGGATTAAATCATAGGCTTTAAGTAAAAGAGGTAAGCTTTGAGAAGGATCTTCAAAATTGAAGTTGTTTTCAACACGGTTAAGGAGTTCTCCAATTTGTTTCCCATTGTGTACTCTATTCCAGCTGGTATCTATATTATCAAAAATATCTGTTTGTTCAGCCGGAAGGTCTCCTTTGAGGATTTCTAAATATTCCAGTTGGGTGCCGCGACTACCGGTACTACCAAAACCCTGTGACCTATGCTGACTCCTGCTTAACGATGCGATCTCGGTGTTAGACAAACCTCTTAAAGGAAAATAGGTTCCGGTATCAAAACTTATAAATTTGGATTTATCGGCTTCTTGAAAAGCTTCATCCCCGCCATAGAACCAGGGAGAGGTATTAAAGAAAAGTCGGGCCGGTTCATGAGGTTTTACATGCTGGAGTTGGTCCTTATAGAAATTTGTGGAGCCTGATATGTCAAATGCTTCTACACTAAGAATAGCAGATGAGGTATGGTGGCCATGAGTGCTTCCGGGAGTTCTGTGATCAAAACGGTTAATGATCACATCTGGCCTGAATTTTCTAATAGTCCAGACCACGTCACTTAAAACTTCCTCTTTATTCCAGATTTCAAGTGTTTCTGAAGGAGTCTTGGAGTATCCAAAATCATTGGCACGGGTGAAAAACTGCTCTCCACCATCAATACGTCTTGCAGCCAGTAATTCCTGTGTCCTAATTATTCCTAACTGCTCTCTTAGTTCCGGGCCTATTAAATTTTGCCCACCGTCACCTCTGGTAAGGGATAAATAGGCAGTACGCGCATTCTTTTCATTAGAGAAATACGAGATAAGCCGGGTATTTTCATCATCAGGATGGGCGGCAATATATAGAACCGACCCGAGGAAATTCAGTTTCTTTATATGATTGTAAATTTCAGAAGAACTCCATTTTTCGGGAGCCTGTGCATTACTGAATGTAAAGCAGAGAAGGAAAACCGCACATATAAATTTCTGCATTGAACTGAGAGTTTTACCAAATATAAAAACTTTCAATTCTCTTATCTCAAATTTCCAGGCTTCTTTTAGATTTAGATGGCATCCTTTCCTTCATCATACCTCCTGTCTAACTTGATGAGAGATACTGCCTTTTGGAGGATAAGATTATTAGGATAGGTGATCAATTCCCCCTCCGGGGTTCTTAAATGAAGATGAAAAGCTTTTATATCTTCTATCTCAGCCTGTACCGGAAGGTCCTTATCATGGATCTTTATGGTATCCCCAATCTTATAAGGAAAGGAAAAGAACATTATTATTCCGGAGGTGATATTGCTTAATATAGACCAGATTGCAAAGAGGGCAACACCTATCACCGCAAAAACCGAGGAAAAAATCAGGGAAAGGTCTGCAAGTCCCACTCCCCATGCAAAGGAAAGCAAGAAGGCCGCGATAAGAAGAATTAGGATATTGATGTATTTAAACATTAACCTTGTACGGGTAATATTTATTTCACTTCTCTGTCCAACCTTGTTGGCTGCTTTTTTCAGAACGAATTGAATAAACATCATCAGGATTATAACTCCCAGGGTGTAAATTAATTCTTCCCTATTATTTATAAGTAGCTCGTACATTAATTTAGCTCTAGTTTTTCCCGTAAAGGTAGATTTTTATTCGAATTCTTATTCCAGTAATCACTTTTTATGCGTTGTTTTTTTATCGCAGTCGTGGTGAGGATTTCAGCTTCTTTGCCAGAACCTGACGGATATGATTCTTCCCATTTTTCTATACTGAACGGGAAACCTCTCCTAAAATATATTTTAAGAACCCTTTCTAATTCAGGATATTCTATTCTATATACATTTAAATGATCCAGGGTATAAAATTCTCCTGTAGCATTATAAGCCTTTATCTCTTTATGGCTTAACCTTAAATATTCAAAAGAAGGAATCATTTTAAACGCTCCTACGGGTAACTGGTCATGATCTATTCTTAGCAGATTCCAGATTTCATTTTCAAGGTGATCTTTGTCTAGTACCAGGTTCTTATCTGCTTCTCCCTGAAAATAAGAATGGGTGAAAATCTGGAAATTATCCTTATTGTTAAGCTGAGAATATACCTGCCCGCACCATTCCTGGATGGATGCCGTGACTTTTAATGCATGCGCCTGACCGGTCAGGGGATAGAAAGAACTCTGCATAATGCTATAGGGGTAGATTCCCGTTAAAAAATTTTTGGTTGAATTGAGTTTTAAAACTGGAATATTACCCTCGCCGGGAGCGTTAGCCTTTACCTGGTCTTCTGGTAAAAAATCTTCAGTCACGAATATTAGTACTGCTTCTCCGTTTCTCAGCTCCCCATATCTGGCTTGCTTAAGGTCATAAGAAGTGATTTCTGCCTCTCCGGAATACCAGTAATTTTTAAATTCTTCTGAAAGTTCTAGAGGTTCATACTCTTCAGTAGAATTCGCACAGGAAGTAAGCGCGGTAAAGATTAATATGAAGTAGATAAGCCGGGACATATTTTATTTTAAAGGTACAAAATTCAATTATTCAGCAATTCCTTAATTGTTTTATAGACCAGGTGGGTGGGTAATCCCACTACATTAAAATAACTGCCCTCAATCCTGGTAATTCCAATTAATCCTATCCATTCCTGAATGGCATAACCTCCCGCTTTATCAAATGGTTTAAAATTACTTACATAATATTCGATTTCCTGATTGCTTAATTCTGAAAAATGAACTCTGGTGGTATGATTGAGGACTTTCTGGGAATCTGAAGAAGTAAAGCATACTGAAGTGATCACTTCATGATCTTTTCCAGATAGTGATTTAATCATCTTCACCGCTTCCTCATGGTCTGCCGGCTTTCCCATTGCTTCCCCATCATTATAAACTATTGTATCACTGGTAATAAGAACCTGATGAGGTTGAAGGGTTTCAAATGCCCTGGCTTTAAGAACGGAAAGGTAATCTGTGATCTGTTCTCTTTTTAAACTTTCGGGATACACCTCATCAACCGGTCTAACATCTATGGTTACAGGAATATCCAGTTCCTTGAAGAATTTCTGTCTTCGGGGAGATCCAGATGCAAGAATGATCTCATAGTCTTGTAATAGGTCCTTCAGCATAATTTTAAAGTAAAATGAATTGTAATAAGCCTATAGAAATAAGTCCGAAAAATAGCACCGCTTTTAATACGTTGCTTAACCGGCCGTACTCCACTTTTTTATCTGCATTCCAGATATTGATCTGAAAAAAGAGCAGGGGAGCGACCAAAAGCAATAGGGTATAGATAACGGCACTTATATTTTCGAATAGATATTGATAAATATAATAGACCAAAAAAGCCAACGGTATTAATCCCATTGTAAAAATAACCCTGTTGGTTCGTCGTTTGCCTAGGACAATAGGGAGAGTTCTGTAACCGGCATTGTAATCTCCATCCATATCCTCCTGGTCTTTTACGATCTCTCTAAGCAGGTTGACTAAAAAAGCGAAAATGGAATAATCTATCAGGATGGAGAAGATGGTGGACTGAGTTTGTCGATTTTCAGGTGTAATAGCCGGTAAAAGATCATAAAGTCCCACACCTATTGGGATGAGTCCTACTATAAGGCTAACCAGGATATTTCCCACCAGGATGGTTTGTTGAAACTGGGAATTATATAAATAGAGTATAGCTGACCCAAATATAAAGAAAGCTGAAAATCCTGGAATTCCTATCATATTAGACAGATAGAAGCCCAGCCCGACTCCTGTAATATTCAGAATAAAGAACAACCTGTATGCCGCCTTTTCTGAAATTTTATTATTGATGAAAGTACGATGTGGTTTGTTATTAATATCGGCAGGGACATCATAGATATCATTAATCACATATCCGG
>JAHELO010000058.1 GCA_024644145.1 Christiangramia sp. | reverse complement strand
GTTGATAAGAGCATTTTCTATTGTGAAGATCTCGGTGAAAACGAAGTAACTCTTACAGTAACCGATCCCGACACCGGACTTTCAGATACCTGTACGGCCATCATCGCTGTAATTGATAATACAGCTCCCAGCATTACCAACTGCGCGGGCTCTAATCGTGAAATCATGATCGCGGAAGGCTCCAGCTGGAATTTACAGGATTTTAGAGATGACTTTGCAGCAATAGATAATTGTAATGGTGAATTGCAGGTCACTCAGAATCCCGAACCAGGCACACCTATTAATGAAACTACAGATGTGACGGTTAGGGTAAGTGATGAATCTGGCAATACCAAAAGCTGTATTTTCACTGTAAAGGTGATTATTGTGGAAGGTGAAGAGCTGGTGCTAAATTGTCCCGGTGAATACGAAATAGTACCTAATGAGAATTGCGAATTTATAGTTCCTGATCTTTCAGAGGTAGTGAGTTATAATCCAGCCGAAGCCAGTATCGAGCAGTCACTAGAGGCTGGTTCTATATTTAATCCAAATTCAGATCCTTATGTGACCGTAACGGCCACATATGAGAACAAAACTGAGACCTGTGATATTTATCTCGTTCTGAATAATTCCGAAGAATTGGTAATTAATTGTCCTGCAGATAAAGAAACCATATTGCCTGATGATGAACAATATCTTATCCCGGATTACAGAGATGAAATTAATGTTTCTGAAAATTGCGGAGATATAACTATAGTTCAGTCTCCCTCGCCCGGAAGCCTTGTAAGCGAGAATACGCAAATTGCCTTTGAAGTGAGTGATTCCTTCGGGAATTCATCTAATTGCAGTTTCATGCTGAAGCTAGTGCCTGCTGGTACATTGATAATTAATTGTCCTGCAGATATTGTATTGGGCTGGGATGAAAATTGTTCGGTTATTCTGCCAGATTTTACAGGCGAGGCAGAAGTAGTGAATGGAGAGGGAGTCGTGGTAATACAGGAGCCATCTCCAGGTACGCTGGTTACTGAAGGAACCCTTGAAGTAAACTTATCGGTAGAAAAAGATGGAACCTCGGACTCCTGTAGTTTTATGGTAAGCTTTCAGGATGAAACAGCCCCTCAGCTTTTACTAAAGGAAGTAGATATTTCTTTAGACTCCAGTGGCAGAGCTATAATTGGTTTCCAGGATATAGATAATGGTTCAATTGATAATTGCGATGTGGAAGTTAAATATGAACTGAGCAAATCCAGTTTTACCTGTAAGAATATCGGAGAAAACTTAATTCAGGTGACAGCTGAAGATTCGGCTGGAAATATTTCAACATCTTCTACGATAATTCGGGTTACAGATAGCAATGGTTATTGCGAAGATCCAGTTATAACTACACAGTATATTTTCCTTTATCCTAATCCAAACACCGGAAGTTTTAAGATATCTACTCCGGCAGATGAATTTATAACCCGAGTTGAGGTTTTTGATCACCGTGGAAGATTTATAGCGGCTAAAGATTATCACGATTCCACACGGGAGTATGGTATAGATCTGGGGCCTTTACAGGAAGCAGTTTATATACTGAAAATCGTCACCAATGAGCGCACGGTGACTAAAAGATTTATTTTCGGACATTAATCTCAGATTCAATATACTTGAGGATCTCTGAAGGATCTTGATCATAATCGAACCATTTTGTTGAATCACCTTTTCTAAACCAGGTGAGCTGTCTTTTCGCAAAGCGTCGTGTATTCTTTTTAATTTCTGAAACAGCCGTTTCCAGATCAGTTTTTCCTTCAAAATATTGGAAAAGCTCTTTATAACCTACGGTGTTAAGCGCATTAAGTTCTTTCCTGGAATGAAGTTTTCTGGCTTCCTCTAACAGCCCGGTTTGTATCATCAAATCCACGCGCTTATTTATCCTCTCGTAGATCTTTTCCCTTTCGGCTGTAAGGCCAATATTAATAGTGCTAAAAAAACGTTCGGGTTTTTCCTGTTCTAAAAAACTGGAAAATGGTTTGCCGGTAGCAATACAAATCTCTAATGCCCTGATAAGGCGATGAGGATTCTGAACATCGGCTACCTTGTAATAATCAGGGTCAAGAATAAATAACTTTTGCTGTAGCCAGTCAATTCCATCGTTTTCGAGGTGTTCATTAAGGTTTTCACGGATTTTTGGATCTACTGCCGGGAATTCGTCTAAACCTTCTGTTACAGCCTTAATATAAAGTCCGCTGCCACCTACCATTACAGCTATATCTTTCTCTTCATAGATCTGAGCCAGTTTTTCTATAGCCTGCCTTTCAAAATCTCCTACAGTATAATTATCTTCAATAGAAATATTCTGAATAAAATGATGTGGTGCCGCCTCGAGTTCATCCTCGTCTGGAACCGCAGTACCAATTTTCATTTCCTTAAAAAACTGACGGGAATCAGCAGAAATTATCTCAGTATTAAAATGCCTGGCGATCTTAATGGCAAGAGATGTTTTGCCAATCGCGGTTGGTCCTATAATATTGATTAAGAATTTATTCATTTAAAAGGTATCCGCAGCGGTGACAAAATTCAGCGTTATCTAAATGAGTGCTTTCATTACAATTGGGGCATACCTGGGTATTCGAGATGGTTTTTTCTTTTGAGCGGCTATACTCAGCACTTACAATTCCGGTAGGAACAGCTATAATTCCATAACCTGTAACCATTATTACAGAGGCGATAAACCGGCCCATTGGCGTTACCGGTGCTATATCTCCAAAACCAACGGTTGTAAGGGTAACTATACACCAGTATATACTCAAAGGGATATTATCAAAGCCTCCTGTTTCTCCTTCTACCAGGTGCATCAAAGTACCGGCGATCACACAAATGATAACCACTGCAAAGAGAAATACTAAAATTTTTGGCCTGCTGTTCCTTAGAGCCAGCAGGAGTTTTCGGGATTCACCTATGTAACGTGTAATTTTAAGTATCCGGAAAATTCTTAATAATCTCAGCGCTCTAATTGCGAATAACAAATTCGTTCCGCCAAAGATAAAACCGATGTAGCTTGGCAGCGTGGATAGCAGGTCTACCAGACCGTAGAAGCTAAAAATATACCGCTTAGGCTTATTGATCGCTATTATTCGCAGAATATACTCTATACTGAAGATAGCTGTGATAACCCATTCTGCAATATAAAATTCATAAGAATACTTTTCCAGTAGGGAGCTTACGCTCTCCATCATGACCAGGGCCACACTTATTATTATGACAACTAATAAAGCAATATCAAAAATTTTACCCGCAGGAGTATCTGCCTCATAAATCACTTCATGAAGTTTGTGTTTCCAGCGAGGCATTGATCTTTGTTGGTCTTTCACAGTAGGTTAAAATTATAAAAAAATGCTATACGTTAATCCTGTATGCTTAACTGGATGATCTTAAAGTTATGTTTTTTGCGTAAAAAGCTCTGGATTATATGTTCCGCATCCCTGTTGTTCTCCATAGGAGTAATTATAGACCTGATGATATCCAGGTTATTAACCTGGTGATTCAGGTTAAAATATCCAATACCTTTAAACTTTCCGTCTTCAATGAGCAATGCACTTTTTTCATCAACTTCTCGTCCTCGCCCAATCAACAGCATGTTCTGGTTCTCGTAAGAGTATTTTCTTATCAGTTGTTTTGCTCTTTCATTATATGCTTCGGCAGATTCATCTTCGATACAGGCGCCATGACAGCTCTTAATGGTATAAGCGAAACAATTCCCGGTGCCTCCATGCAGGCCGGCAAGGCGCTCACATAATTCATGTTCCACAACCCATCTGCTAAGGGAATTCCTGGCAGACCTTAAAGAACTGAAGGTGGTAATGCTGTTTCTGGTCCTGCTGGCACGGCCTATTTTAAAATTCACATAACCATTATCATCTATATGGTGGTAGAGGGCATGGCTGAAAATATCTCTTTTAAGAGCCTTATTATACTGTGGCTTGATCTCTTTGATCTCCTGATTTTCCTTTAAAAGCGCAATAAGCTCATTACCGGTAGGTTCATAAGAAACAGAAGCTACTCTGCGCTGCATTTCCTTGGACTTTGGATTTTCATTGGTAAAATGCTGGTTTACCCTCTTTCGTATATTCCGGGATTTACCTACATAAATGATCTCGCCATTTTCGTCATGAAAATAATACACCCCAGTTTCTGAAGGTAGCTCATCCAGTATATAAACCAATTTGGTGTCCATACTGAACTTTGGTTCTTTTCTCACATGTTCTTTTAAGATGTCCTTTTCAACATCCTTGGCCAGTAACATTTTAAAAAGTTTGATCGTAGCCTGAGCATCGCCGGCAGCGCGGTGACGGTCACTTAACGGAATCCCAAGTGATCTCACAAGTTTTCCTAAACTGTAGGAGGGGAGGCCCGGGATCAATTTTTTGGAGAGTTCTACCGTACACAAACTTTTTCTTTCAAAGTCAAAACCCAGTCTTCTAAATTCCGTTCTAAGGATCCTGTAATCGAATTTAGCATTATGAGCTACGAGAATACAATCTTCGGTGATCTCGACAATACGTTTGGCTACCTCATAGAATTTTGGAGCATTGCGTAGCATATCATTATTAATGCCGGTGAGGTTCACCACGAATGGTTGTATGGGCTGCTCAGGGTTAACCAGACTAATGAACTGGTCGGTTACCTGATTACCGTCAAATTTATATATCGCAATCTCGGTGATTCCTTCCTCATTATATTTACCACCGGTAGTTTCTATGTCTAATATAGCGTACAAATATCTCCTTCTTCTTTAATTATAATTCCGAGCTCCAAAGATACTACTTCCAATGCGAACCATGGTAGATCCACATTCTATAGCAAGTTGATAATCACCACTCATGCCCATAGAAAGTTCTTCAAGCTCCGGGTGTTGGTCTCTTAATTCATCAAAAACTGACTTTAAATAATTAAATTCAGCTTTTACCTGGTCTTCATCATCTGTAAAAGTAGCCATGCCCATGAGTCCTATCACTTTTACATTGTTCATATTAGCATAGGCTTCAGAAGAAAGAATTTCTGCCACTTCCTCCCGAGAGATCCCAAATTTAGAATCTTCTTCTGCGATCTTTACCTGCAAAAGGCAATTAATAGAACGCTCATTTTGCTTTGCTCTTTTATTGATTTCTTTTAATAGTTTCAGGCTGTCTACGGCATGTATCAGTGAAACAAACGGAGCCATATATTTCACCTTGTTTCTTTGTACATGGCCAACCATGTGCCATTGGATATCCTGGGGTAGGGCTTCCCACTTATCAGTCATCTCCTGGATCTTATTTTCTCCAAAGATCCTTTGCCCGGCGCGGTAGGCTTCCAGAATATCTTCATTGGGTTTGGTTTTGGAAATAGCCACCAGCTTCACATTTTCGGGAAGTTCGTCTTTATATTTTTTAATATTTTCTGAAATGTCCATCCTTAATACCTGGTTTTTAATTAGGGTCAATTAAGCCTCGAGGTAGAGTTTTGCTTAATCGTAGAGTGATCAGAATTCGTAGATCGTGAGACCGCTGCGCAATTTAGGTTCAATATAAGTACTTTTTGGTGGCATGGTCAAGTTTTCATCGGCAATTTGTTTGATTTCTTCGATGCCTGCCGGCAACATTCCAAATCCTACTGCGAATTCACCATTATCTACCCGGGTTTTAAGTTCAATAAGATCATTGCGACCATGAATATAGGAGATACGATCATCATATCTTAGATCCTTTATGCCCAGCACAGGCTTCAGGATCTTTTCATACAGGATATATGAATCAAGTTCGCTTAGCGCATCTGTAAACTCATAATTTGTTTTCCGAAGATAAAGTGAATAGAATTCACCATCCAGGTACATATTAAAATGATGTTTTTTAGAAGGTTTATAGACTTCGAGGCCCCTGTTCTCAATTCTAAACCATTCGTCCAGCTGGATAAGAAATTCTTCTTTGCTGTTTCCATTCAAATCTTTTATAAGCCTGCTAAATTCAAAGACTCTTAAATTACTTTCAGAAATAAGGTAGCTCATGAAGAAATTATATGCTTCCTTTCCTGTATGATTGGGATTGCTCTCCCGGCTTTCTTTTGCCAGCAGCCATGATGAGGCACTGCGATGATGACCATCAGCGATATATATTTTATCCATCCCGGCAAACTGAGTCCTTATCTTTTCAATATTTTCAGGATCGTCTATAAGCCAGAGCGAATGGATCTCCTTGTTAGCGGTAGCAAATTCATATTCTGGTCTGGACTTCATTCGTTCCTTTAACAGGTCATTTATCAGTGAATTATCTGGATAGGTCAATAAAACCGGTTCAGTATTAAAACCAACTACTTTCAAATATTCTTTAAAGAGCTCTTCGCGGTACGCGATAGTGTCTTCATGGCGACGTATCACCTCTTTTTCATAATCTTCTACGCTGGTTGCGGCTATGATCCCGCAACACGATCCTTCCCTGGTCTTAATATTATAGATATAATAACAGGCCTGCTCGTCCTGTATGAGAGTTTTCTCTTCCTTGAATTCCAGGTAGCGGTTCTTTACCATCCCAAACCGTTTCTCCCCGGCAATATCATGCTGGAATTTGTACCCGGGATTAATAATATGCAGGAAAGAGTAGGGGTTAAACTCTAACTGAGCCCTGAGTTCTTCTTTACTGTAATCCTCGTAAGATCTGGAAGCCACAAGACCGGCATATTCACGTGCCGGTCTTACCGCTTTAAATGGAAGTATTTTCGTCAAATTACTTTTATTGCTTTATAGTAAATCTCCCTTCAGCCTAGCATTAAACTGACTTCTAGTTTTTTAAGGCAAATCGATAAATGGGAGATAATTCAAATCTCAAAACTTATTACTAACTGCTGAACTGTGCCGATACTTTTTCCGCTTTCCGGTTTTCAGAATAGTCATAAAAACCTTCGCCAGACTTCACTCCAATCTTTCCGGCTCTCACCATATTGGTTAGAAGGGGACATGGGGCATATTTAGGATTTTTAAAACCTTCATACATCACCTCAAGAATGGAATGGCAAACATCAAGACCTATAAAATCAGCTAGTTGAAGTGGTCCCATTGGGTGGGCCATCCCCAGTTTCATTACAGTATCTATCTCGTAAACTCCAGCAACCCCGTTGTACAAAGTTTCAATCGCCTCATTGATCATAGGCATCAGGATCCTGTTAGCTACGAAACCTGGGTAATCATTTACCTCAACCGGAACTTTGTTCAATTTTTCTGATAGGTCCATGATCGTTTTGGTCACTTCATCGCTGGTATTATACCCGCGGATGATCTCTACCAGCTTCATTACCGGTACAGGATTCATAAAATGCATTCCAATAACCCGTTCCGGGTTAGATACGGCCGAAGCGATCTGGGTGATGGAGATAGAGGAAGTATTACTTGCCAGAATGGTATCTTCAGAAGTATGTTGATCCAGGTGTCTAAAGATCTTTAGTTTAAGCTCGGTGTTCTCTGTGGCAGCTTCAACTACAAGGCTGGCATATTCCACCCCTTCAGATATATCTGTAAAGGTGGTAATGTTCTCCAGCGTCTGGCTTTTATCTTTTTCACTAATCTTTTCTTTGGCTACCATACGGTCAAGGTTTTTGCTGATGGTATCCATACCTTTTTTCAGGCTGTCTTCAGAAATATCGATCAATTGAACTTTGTAACCATTCTGGGCAAAGGTATGTGCAATACCGTTACCCATAGTTCCTGCACCTATTACTGCAACGTTTTTCATTCTTGTTGGTTTTGTTTTGTTAAAGTATCCAGGGCTGGGTTTGTTAAGGTTTCATTTTAAATCAGAAAATGAAACCAGATATAGAAGGCCCCGGGTCTACTTCAAATAAATTATTATACATTAAAATTTGCGATCACCTGATTGGCTACCTGCAGGGCTTTAGCCGCCTGCTGCATAGTTACTACAGGTTCTTTATCATTATTAATTGCATCGGCAAAACTTTCCAATTCCTCCAAGATCGCATTGTTGGGAGAAACATCAGGATTGTCGAAATATATTTGTTTTTTGATTCCTTCAGCATTTTGAAGTATCATCGCGTAATCATCGGGGGTTTCCGGGGCATCCTTCATCTTTACCACTTCACATTTTTTCTCAAGGAAATCTACTGAAATATAGGCGTCCTTCTGGAAGAACCTGGATTTTCTCATGTTCTTC
>JAHELO010000057.1 GCA_024644145.1 Christiangramia sp. | reverse complement strand
GCCCTACACTACTCATATAATTTGCAATTATAACAGAACTATAAAAAGGGATAAAGGAAACCACGAGGGTGCTAATACACACCAGGTAATAAAGTATAAGTTTTTTGAAATTAAGATTATTGGAAGATCTGAAATACTTAAACAGCAAAGGCAGGAACATTAACGGCAATAATTTTACGGATATAGAAAACCCTAAAAAGATTGCACTTAAAACCCATTTTTCTTTATTCAGGAGATAAAGGGAAAGTACTAGAAAGAAAACCATGACCGCTTCAAAATGAAGATTTCCGGTCATTTCAATAATCACAAAAGGATTGAGTATATACCAGAAAATACGTTCCTGTGGCATTCCCAGCTGCTTTAATAATTTACTTCCAACGATCATGGTACCAAGATCTGCAAGAATAATGGCCAGCCTTAAAATTATTACTGAGCCTAAAATGTTAGCAGAAGACAACCAGCCAGCAGCGGCAAATATCAGTTGATTTAAGGGTGGATAATTGGAATAATGACCTGCACTTAAACTGCCCATGCCGGCAATAAGTTCTTTAGCCTGGGCAATATTGAAGCTTCCAACATCAATTAGTTCAGCTGGAACATAACGGTAAGGGTTCCAGCCTTCCGCTATAAGCCTTCCATCCCAGATAAACCGGAAATAATCCTGAGAAAGATTAGGTAAAGCAAACATGAAGATTAACCGGAAAAGAATGGCCAGACCAATAAGCAATTGCAGGTTTGATCTCAGCGACTTAACGAATTTATAACTCAAAAAACACAAAGCACCGTAAAGACTTATAAGCTTTAAAAAATCTTCTCTATCAAGATCATATGCAAAGGTGAAATAAAAGGCAATACAGGAAATCACCATTAAAATGTGATACCTGTATAGTTTAAAGATTCTGAAATCCATTTAAGAGCAGTGGGCTTTGTGCTAAAGTAGAAAAAATTTATGCTCTGATACTTTTATAGAAAACAAAACCAAAACCTGTAAACAACATCAAATGAAAGATAAGCAGCCCATAATCATCCAGTTTAAAAGCACTCCAAATTCCAAAACCGAAATACAGAAACAACAGGCCTTCAATAATAATGTTCTTGGAAAAACGATTGTTCAGATACAAATTACCTTTCCAGGTATCTTTTAATGAGCTGATATTGAACTTAGGAGTTCTGATGAACTCAGACCTTTTGCCGAAATGCCCTTCCAGCACCGCCAGGGTATTATGAACCGAGAATCCCATGGCTATGGAAAAGAAGGTGAGAAACATTCCAATGAATTTAAAAAAACTTTTGAGCCCTTTACCATGTATCCTGGAATAAGCCACATAATAACAGACGAAAAATATCAGGGTACTAACTGCAAAAGCAGCCAGAACATTAAAATACCAGTAAAAGTCTGGATTATGATTTTTTATATATAATACAGGAACACTTAATACCGCAAGCAACAGCACTATAAGGAACATGCTGGAATTTAACAAATGGAAGAATCCGTGAAATTTAGTACTAAATGAAACTGATCTATCTTTTAATAATTTCCCGTAGTTCTTTCTAAAATTTTCTGCTGCACCTTTGTTCCACCTGAATTGCTGACTACGGGCAGCACTTATCACAACTGGAAGTTCAGCAGGAGTTTCCACATTTTCAAGATACTTGAATTTCCAGGCCTTCATCTGTGCCCGGTAACTTAGATCAAGATCTTCGGTTAAAGTATCACCACTCCAGTTTCCAGCATCCAGGATACATTCCCTGCGCCATATACCGGCTGTACCGTTAAAATTGATAAAATTCCGACCAAAGTTTCTTCCAGTTTGTTCCAGAATAAAATGAAAATCGAGTGCAAAGGCCTGTATCCTTGTGAGCAGGGAATAATCCCTGTTCAAATGTCCCCATCGGGTTTGAACCACACCTATATTGGGATTTTTAAAATAAGGAAGCGTATCCATCAACCAGTTCTCTCCAGGCACAAAATCTGAATCGAATATCGCAATAAACTCGCCTTTAGCAATATTAAGCCCCTCTTTAAGCGCTCCGGCCTTAAAACCAACCCTGTTCTTCCTTCTGATATGCTGAATATCCAAATTCTGTTTCTGAAGTTCCTGAATCAGCTCTGAGGTTTTTTCGATGGAATGATCTGTAGAATCATCCAGCACCTGGATCTCCAAAAGACCTTTTGGATATTTGAGTTTACCAATGTTTTTCAACAGTCTTTCAACTACATAATATTCGTTATAAAGGGGTAATTGAATGGTAACAGATGGCAATTTGTCTACTGTAAAATCATATTTTTCAGCTTTATCTGGAACCTTGGACGCTCTCAAATAATTAATAAGTAAATGTAGCTGGGAAAGGCTGTAGACGAAAATTATGAATAAGGCAAGGGTATAAATTATGATTACCGCTAAATCTATCATTTAAAACTATATTTAAAAATCCATCCCAGAATTTTGATACCAGCAAAAAGAGCTCCTTTTATGGTTCCGGATACTTTAGAAACGCCAATCCTGTTCCTGTAATGCACGGGCACCTCAGCGTAACTTAAATTTTGTCGTAAAGCTTTCAACTGCATTTCAACCGTCCAGCCATAAGTTTTATCCTGCATTTTTAACTGCAGTAATTTCTCATATTTTATAGCCCTGAAAGGGCCAAGATCTGTAAATTCAGAATTAAAGAACAATTTCATCAAACTTGTGGCCAGCCAATTCCCAAAGATCTGTGGAGTGGTCATTGAACCCGGCTCCCGCCATTTCTTAATCCGTGCACCTACCACAAAATCCTTATCGTTTTTAATAATAGGCTGAAGAATTTCATCCATTTCTTCAGGAAAATCTGAATAATCCCCGTCCAGAAACACCACAATATCTGTAGTGGTACTTTGGCGAGAAATATAATCCATTCCTTTTAAACAGGCATAACCGTAACCTTTCCTGGTCTCTGAAAGCACTGTTGCCCCTGCCGCTTTTGCATTCTTTATAGTAGCATCTGTAGAATTATTGCTTACCACAATTACCTCATCTGCCAAATCTGGAATATGTTCGACAACATGAGCTATAGAATCTTCCTCATTAAAGGCAGGTATTATCACCTTGATAATCAATTTTTTACCATCACTATCTGTCAAGCCTATTAACTTTTTAAGTAAATTAGATAAAATCGAATTTTATGAAAATCATCAGGCTGGCATTGATCGCCTTAATCCTAATTTCCTGCAAAGAAAGCAAGAATAATCCAAAAGCTTCAGAGAAAAAAGAAGATCAGTATTCTATAGCCTACAATGTGCTGTATGATGAAGAGAATGACGATTACGAAGTATTCACAATGAATATTGACGGATCTAATCCAGCTAATCTCACTAACCTTAGAGGGGTGGAATGGATCTATGATGCCAGTGGCAGAGATGTTTATTTTATATCTGACCAGGATACTGCTTACCGCCACTATTTCCTGTATAAAACCGATCTAAAAGGTAGAGAACCTAAAAAGTTCTTTAATATGCGCCTGGCCGACAGCTGGATGGATTCCCGGAAGAATGGCAGTGAACTTATTGTTAGGCCTCACCGCAGTGTAGACACAGCTTTTTATATAATAGACAGCCTTGGAGAAATCAAATCCAGGATTACACCTGACCTGGCCTATTTCAATGACCCAACGTTCTCCCCGGACGGGAAAAGAATCGTATTTAGGGGTGCTACGAAACCTTTTAAAAAGGATTCGGGTTATCGGGATGAATTATATATAATGGAGGCTGATGGAAACAACTTACAAAAATTAAGTACCTACCCAGCAGCAGATACTACAGCACACTGGTACTCCTATCATGCCGGGCCACCCAGGTGGCATCCTTCTGAAAATTTCATTTCCTTTCAATCCTTCAGAAATGGAAAGTACTCATTGTATGCCATAGCACCTGACGGATCGCGAGAATGGAAACTATTTAAAAATGACAGCCTGCACCAGGGCTGGCACGACTGGAGTGAGAATGGCAAGTGGCTGGCCATAGGGGTTTCAGACCTTGAACAGGAAAACTATCATATACAGCTCATTAATTGGGAAACAAAGGAAGCACGTATCTTAACTGATACTACTTATAAATATCAGCAAGCTCCGGTATTTGTAAAAAAAGACTAATTTTTCCTTAGATAGTCCAACAGGTTAGCATTATCACTCGTTACAGATTCCTGAGACTTCACGCGTCCTTGGCTGGGTCCATTTTCCAGCTTCAGTACTCCTCTGGGGCATACTGCAGAGCAGATTCCACACCCTACACAGCTGGCTCGAACAATATTTTCACCTTTTTGGGCATAGGCTCGCACATCTATTCCCATTTCGCAGTAAGTGGAACAGTTTCCGCAGCTAATACACTGCCCGCCATTTGTTGTTATTCTGAACTTTGAAAATAATCTTTGCTGCAGTCCTAAGATTGCTGCCATGGGACAACCAAAACGACACCAGACGCGATTTCCGAAAATCGGGTAAAAGCCAGTACCTATCACTCCGCTGAAGATCGCCCCAATTAGAAAACCATAAGATTGTCTCAGGTTTTCAGCATTAAAAAGAAATAGATCGCTCCCGCTTAGGTAATGAAAACCTATCAGGGACAGGATGATCGCCAGGTAACCAATAGCACCATACCGGGCATCTTTTTCCAGTTCTTCTCTTTTAAAATACCAGATACCTGCGAATAATAGTGTTAGAAATACCCCTACACCTATTAGAAAGCTATTCCGGGTGAGCCAGTATTTTGAGGGATCATCTCCCAGGTACGAATAAATTACCGCCGTTGTCATTACCACAACAAATACCAATACACTATGCACCACCCATCTTTCCACCTTCCAGGCAAAAAGACTTTTATCTGAAAGATGTCTATATGGATCTCCGGCCGTTTCAGCTAATCCTCCACACCCGCATACCCAGCTGCAATACCAGCGTTTGCCATACTTATAGGTGAGAATTGGAGTAATTATAAAGATAGATGCGACTCCAAATAGCAATAAAGCCAGACCAATGTTCCCTGCCGAAATAAATTCATCTACCCGGTATTGCTCAAAATTATAATAATTGAGAGGCCAGATATTTTTAAGGTCGTAATACGGTAATTGAAAGCCTTCCCCATTTAAACGTGCCATGAGTTCTGGAATGAGAAATGCAAAAGCCGTTTGGAAGAACATGACCGAGATCGTTCTCAGTTTTTCGTAACGATTGTGACGATATTTCCACATGAATTTTACACCAAACGCTGTGATCGCAATGGTATAAAGAGTGCCGTAGACGAACCATTGGCTAGCCGGGTTACCACTCAAAAAATTACTCAAAGGGTCAAATAGGGCTACCAGCCCAGTATTTTCTCCCTCCTGCCGCAACCCAAGATATTCCGGAAAGAAGTAAAGAATGATATAAAAGGACGTAAGGCCAATGCCGGCTAGCCAGGCAAGATAACCACGGTTGGTCATGGATTTGAACCAGACACCATCATTTTTAATCCCCGGGTGCTTACCAGTATATGAGGCTGCGGCAAACCATACAATTCCTGCAATAATGGAAAGTAGAGAAATGCTAAGCCATAGAACCTTATTGGGAAAGCTCAAATTTAGGGAAGCCAGCAAAAGAATAACCAGGCCAGCCATTCCCAGTAAACTGGCTAATTTTTGCTGTAAATTCAGGGATCTAGGCGCCTCCCCGGTTAATGCCATATTATGCTCTATTCTGCTCATTTTTATGCTTCCTGTAGATTACTTTTAAAAGTATTAAAGATCTCTGCTTCATGGGTATCGTAAAATTCCGGATCAAAATTGGCGTGTCTTAAATTTTCTAAAACATAATCTATCTTTCGTTCTTCATTTAACCATAGATCAAAGACTTCCTGTCTCATCCTGATCCCAAAAGTATTGATTCCCAGAAATTTCATGGATTCCGTATCGTAAGAAATAGTGATTGCCTTAAGTTCAGTTTTGTGCTGCCAGTAAAAATGCTGCTCACCGGGCCTGGGATTTGCCCACACCCAGCCATAGGTTTGATATTCTATATCAAAAAATTTAGCTGAATTAAACCAGTTCCCAGGTTGATATGCTGTACGATTCCCGGTTAAAGTTTCTGCCAGGGTCTCGCCCATGATTCTCCCGGTATACCACACAGCTTCTACCGGCTTCCTTAAACCAATCGCTTTTCTTTGCTGTGCACAATCACCAATTGCATATACATTTGGGACATTGGTCTCAAAGAATTCATTTACCAGCACTCCATAATCTGTTTCAAGCTCAGAATCTTTTAAGAAATCTATGTTAGGGCGCACGCCGGCACACAGACCTACCAACTCACAGTCTATTTTTTCTCCGTCTTTGGTTATAATAGCTTTAACCCTTCCATGCTCATCTGGCAATATCTTATCAAGCTGAGTATTTATTCTAAGATCTACCCCATGTGACCTAATATGTTCTGTAATCATCCTGGCCTCGGGCAGGGGCAGTACATTATTCCAGAAAGCCTGTTCCCTCACCAGGAAAGTGACCTCGATATTCCTTGTCCGGAGCATTTCTGCCAGCTCAACACCAATTAATCCACCTCCTACGATCACCGCTTTTTTTGTGTACGCAGTATTTTTTTCAAGTTCAATGAGATCCTGTTTAGAAACTAAGCCCTGAACACCTTTAAGATCCTGACCCTCCCATCCAAATTTATTATAAACAGAGCCGGTAGCGATCACAAGTTCATCGTAAAACATCCCGGACTGGCCTAAGGAAAAATTCAATTTTTTTTGTTTAAAATCTATCTCGTTAACCCATGCATTCACCAGGTTAATATTATTCTTCTCCCAGAACCAGTCCTCATATGGTTTAAGATGATCCCACTTCATATGACCCATATAAACATACATCAAGGCTGTACGGGAAAAGAAATAATCTGATTCTCCGGAGATCACCGTAATCTTATGGCCGGCACGTTTTCTAATATGCCTTGCAGCAGTGATCCCCGAAATTCCGTTTCCGATTATAACAATATGCTTCATTAAAATTTATAAATTGGAGCAGCCCGGCGGGCACAAAAGTAAAGTACGCTGAAAATAGTCAGAATCCCAAGTATATCAGGGATTATATACCTCAACACCATGGCAAGAATTCTCAGGTTTTTTATTTTAACTCTCCTTGCTGGTACTGCTCTAATTTTGTGGTCGTGCCAGGCAGAGTTTCCTTCCAGAAAATATAATGGGATCAGCCTGGTAGCTTCCAGGGACAGTCTCCAACCGGAGCATATTGATAGGCTTCTGGACGTAAATGCCAATTCTGTTGCCCTTATGCCCTATGCTTTTATGAAAGACAGCGGTAACCCCCAATTAATCTTCAATATTGAAAGGCAATGGTTCGGGGAACGCGTTGAGGGTGTAGAACAGGCCATTTTCCTGCTGAAGCAAAGGAACCTGAATATCATGCTAAAACCCCATATCTGGATAAGAAACGGGCAATTTACAGGGGACCTCAATTTTTCTTCTGAGCAGGATTGGGAAGATTTCGAAAGATCATATAGAAAGTACATTTTACTGTATGCTGAAGTTGCAGAAAAATACGACCTGGAGATCTTTTGTATAGGGACTGAACTCTACGAATTTGTGTTTCAAAGACCACAATTCTGGCAGTCACTCATACAAGAGGTAAAAAGAAAATACAGGGGCAAACTCGTATATGCTGAAAATTGGGACAAGGCAAATAAGACTGAGATCTGGAAAGAGCTGGATTATATAGGCATAGACGCCTATTTCCCTCTTAATGGGCAGGCATCGCCTGGTAAAGATCAAATAAAAGCGGGCTGGCTAAGGCACAAGCATATGCTTGAAGAGCTCTCTTCAAGTTTTAACAAACCAGTTCTTTTTACCGAATATGGATACCGCAGCAGGGATTATGCATTAAAAGAACCCTGGAACTCAGAAAGGGGAAATTCAGTCATCAATCAGCAAATACAAGCCAGAGCACTGGAAGTTATTTATGAGGAGTTCTGGAAAGAGAAATGGTTTCATGGTGGTTTTCTATGGAAATGGCACCAGCAAAAATCAGCCGGCGGAATGGATAACGACCGGTTCACACCTCAAAACAAACCCGCAGAGCACGTGATCAAAGATTATTATGGCAGGTTCCGGAATTAAGTCGTTTGGAATAGTGGTTAT
>JAHELO010000056.1 GCA_024644145.1 Christiangramia sp. | reverse complement strand
ATGATAAGTCCCAATTTTAATTTGGGATTATTTTTTATTCTCTCTAACATTTGTTCAGGATAATTGGTGCAAATAAACAAATGTTTGCCGCCGGCGGTTAATTTTTAAGCATATTTTAATGCAGTTTTAACCAAATATTATAGCCGGAATCATAAGAATGCCGGCTATTCTCAAATTAAATTGAAAGTAATGAATTTATTAAACAGGTGGGTTTCCTAAACTTTATGATTTAATATAGGCCTTCTGTTCATAATTCCTTTTTTCTTGTGTTCCAGGAAAATCTGAATACTGCTATCTAAATGTTTCATGATTGATGATTTTTTATATTACTAACTAAGTCTAAGGGATCTTCGCTTTGCATTGAACCCCATACCTGTGGTTTGCGCTTCCGTTTTCATGAAAAATTTCCTGTTTTTGGTGTTTCCTGCTTGAGTTGTCATAATTGATGATTTTTAAGATTGATGATTTACTTTTGAATTATGCGAATTTTCTATGCGTTTGTAAATTGCTTCCTATTGATTTCGCATCGCTGTTTAAAAACGATTTTCTGTTCTTTGTGTTAATGGTTAATGTCTGCATAATTGATCTATTTTGATGATTGTTTATATAGGATAGACGACAAGAAAAATATTTTGTTACAGTACTATGTTATAAAAGGTACTATTTTAACTTTCTTTTAACTTCGCTGTTAACTATTTGATAGGTCATAGGTTAGGTTTGTAATTGCTCACAATTTCAAAGTATTGTTAATCTTTTTGTGTCTGCTCTGCATTAATGTAATTTTAGTTTTCAAAGATTTAATATATGAACAGATGGGCCGTTGGTATTATAATGATAGTGCTGGTTGTGGCTAGCGTGGTATATGCATTATACCAGAAAAACGACTATGATTTTAATGATACCACGAAATCTTATAAGGTCATCAAGAAATGGGATCTCCCTGAAGAACTAAACGAAATCTCGGGTATTCATTGGCTCAGTGACGATAGAATTGCCTGTGTACAGGATGAAGATGGGATTATATATGTATTTGATCTCAAATCTTCTAAGATAGTTAAGCAATATGAATTTGCCGGTCCGGGAGATTACGAAGCGCTTTCATATCTCAATGGAGAATTCTGGGTGGCCGAAAGCAATGGGAAGCTGTATAATATTAAGAACCTGGATGAAACACCTCGGGATAGAGAAGGGATTCAGCTTAATTTTGAATACAGGAATAATATAGAGGGACTGGCAGCAAATAACGATGGGAAATTATGGTTGTCTGTAAAAGAGCGGAACCTGGACAATCGCGGAGATTATAAAGGGATTTATGCATTTGATCCTAAAACCAGCAAGCTCGATCAAACTCCTGTTTTAAAGATTAAATATAATGATCCTGCCTTCGATATTTTAAAGACTAATAATCCACGAAAACTTGTTAGACCTTCAGACCTTAGCTTTAATCCGGTTACCAATGATCTTTATGTATTAGATGCTGAATTTCAAAAAGTCATTATCCTGAATAAATCGGGAAAAATAAAGGCCTTGCATCTACTGGATCCCGCAGAGTTTTCTCAGCCGGAAGGAATATGCTTTAGCCCTGCGGGACGTATGTTTATCTCTAACGAGACCTTAGGAGCTCCGGCTAATATTATTGAGCTGAAAATAATTAAACCGTAAGGAAATTATCAATTAATTTTTCTTATTCTAGACCAATCTGAAATTTACCCATGGATTTACTGGCTATTCGGGAGTCCTAAATTGGTATGTTTTATTTTATAAGAGTATCAACATTTTATCATGATTTTGATTCATATTTTATTCTACATTTGATAAACTTTTTAATAGTTAATGAACAAATATATAGTTGTTAACCAACCCGAAACCTGGAACATATCTTCAAGCCATGTAAAGATCATTTCTTCACGGGAATATCTAACCAATCCGGAATTCTCAAAGCTGAAGAAAGCCAGGATCTTTAATTTGTGTAAAGACTACAGCTACCAGTCCAAAGGATATTACGTATCGCTTCTTGCTGAAGCCCGGGGACATTTAGCAATTCCTACGGTAAAAAATATCGTAGACCTTGGGGAACCAAAATTGGTCAAGATCGTTTCAGATGATTTCGATAATCTCGTCCAGCAATCTTTAAAGAATATCAAATCACAGGAATTTACCCTGAGTATATATTTCGGTCAGAATGTCGCGGCAAAATACAAAGATTTAAGTGCCATGTTTTTCAGGCATTTTCAAATACCGTTCCTTCGAGTAAAATTCAATTTCACAACCAGGTGGAATATTAGAAGTATCAAAGCGATATCTGAATCTGAGATCCCGGCAGAACATAAAGAGAGTATGCTTCTGTTCGCAGAACAATATTTCGCTAAAAAGCGTTATGATACCCCAAGAACAAATGTATTCGAATATGACCTTGCCATACTGGTACAACCAGATGACCCGGCTCCGCCAAGTAATCCCAGGGCGCTGAAGAAGTTTATAGAAATCGCTGAAAAACTGGGCTTTTATACAGAAATTGTAAATCCAAAAGATCTCTCCAGATTGCCCGCCTTCGATGCCTTATTTATAAGGCAGAGTACCGAGGTTAATAATGATGCATATGCTTTTGCACGCAAGGCACAACAAGAGGATATAGCCCTTCTGGATTACCCAGATGCGATCCTTAAGTGCTGCAATAAGGTATTTATGGCAGAAGCGATGGAAAATGCGGGAATACCCACACCCAAAACCGTGATCGTACATAAGGATAATAAAAATTCAGTTTTGCAGAAGACCGGGTTGCCGGTAGTTCTTAAATCTCCCGATTCCACTTTTTCTTTTGGCGTTAAAAAAGCAGAAACCGAAAAGGAATATATGGAAGTGGTCACCGGGATGTTAAAAAAATCTGACCTGGTGATTGCCCAGGAATTTTCACCTTCAGATTATGACTGGAGAATAGGTATTTTAGATGGGAAACCGTTTTATGCCTGCAGATATTACATGGCTAAAGATCACTGGCAAATTTATAACTGGAATGCGGAAAAACAGGATGACCAGGATGGGAATGCAGATTCCCTTCCCATTGAAGAAGTGCCAAAAAACATCCTTAAATACGCGATTAAAGCTGCGAAATTAATGGGCAAAGGCCTTTATGGAATAGATATTAAAGAAGTAAATTCTAAGGCGCTGGTTATAGAAATTAACGATAACCCAAATATAGATGCGGGGGTAGAAGATGAATTTTATGGCGACAAGGTCTACATTGAAATTTTATCTGCATTAAAGAACAGGTTGGAAAATAAAATATAATGGCATATCATCTCTTTGAAGTATTTGGAATTGAACTTGAATATATGCTGGTTCATACCCAGAGTATTAAGATTAATCCTATTGTAGACAAATTACTTACCAGTAAAAATGGGTCGCTTACCTCTGATATTGAAAACGGAAAAGTAGAGTGGAGCAATGAACTGGTTTCCCACGTTGTAGAAATAAAGACCAATGGCCCCGCTAATAATCTGGATGATTTAGACCTATTATTTGCCGAGAATGTAAAGGAAATCAATAAGCTCCTGGAAGAATTTGATACCCGTTTGCTGCCCACCGCGGCACATCCTTTAATGAATCCGCAGACCGATACTCACCTATGGCAGCATCATTACAGTAAGATCTATGGATTGTACAACCGGATCTTCGATTGTCATGGCCATGGCTGGAGCAATGTGCAAAGCATGCATATTAACCTCCCGTTTTTTGATGATGCAGAATTTGAACGTTTACATGCCGCAGTTCGTATTTTACTTCCCATAATCCCGGGATTGGCAGCAAGTTCGCCGGTTTTGGAGGGTGAATTTACAGGCTTTAAGGATGCTCGCATGCATTATTATAAAACCAACCAAAAGGAAATTCCTCACATGACGGGAAAAGTAATACCAGAACAGGTATTTACTAAGGCAGATTATTATAAAACTATTTTTGAGCCTATTACTGAAGCTATAAAGCCATTTGATACAGATAACATACTTGATCATCATTTCCTTAATTCACGGGGAGCTATTTCCAGGTTTGACCGGAATGCAATTGAAATTAGGGTGATAGATATGCAGGAAAATCCTTCAGCCGATGTCGCTATTGCCGCTTTTATCGTGGAAGTTCTTAAGCTGCTGGTATCTGAGGAACTCGTAGCCCTGCAGGATCAAAAATCCTGGCATGAGAATGACTTGTTTCTAATCTTTGATGAAGTAATAACCAATGCAGAGAATACGCTGCTAAGCGATAAAAAATACCTTGCAATTTTTGACATTCAAAAAGAAGCTGATGTTAAAACCATCTGGAAGAATTTATATAAAAGAGTAGGAGACCGGCTTACAAAAGATCAGCGTAATCATATTGAGTTTATTCTTCAGAATGGTAGCCTGTCTACGAGAATCCTCAAAGCACTAAGAAATGATTTTTCAGTAGGTCATATAAAAAAGGTCTATAAAAGATTAGCAGATTGTCTTCAGGAAAACCGAATGTTCAGGCCTTGAAACTAGTACTTACATGCGAGCATGCGTATCCCGATATCCCGGCCAGGTATGCCAATCTCTTTAATGGCGCCCAGGGTGTACTGGATACACATGAGGCTTTTGATCCCGGTGCCTTGGATGTCTTTAGTGCGCTTAAATCTTTAGCTGATTCCAGCCATTATCAGGCAATTGGCAGGCTATTGATAGAAAGCAATAGGTCGCAGAGACATAAAAGCTTGTTTTCAAGGTTCACCCAATCGCTTTCTGAATTTGAAAAAAACGAAATTCTGAATACTTATTATATTCCTTATCGCGAGAAAGTTGAAAAATCGATTTCCTCATTCATCCAAAAAGGAGAGAAGGTTTTGCACCTTTCTGTGCATAGTTTTACTCCGGTTTTAAATGAGAATGTTCGAAATGCAGATTTAGGCCTTCTATATGATCCACAACGAAAGGAGGAAAAATTACTTGCAGGCCGCTGGAAAGAACTTATAATAAGGGAAAACTCCAAACTTAAGGTCCGCTACAATTATCCTTATTTAGGAAAATCTGATGGTTTTACTACCAGCTTAAGAAAGATCTTCCCTGAAAATTATTTGGGAATTGAACTTGAAATAAACCAAAAATGGGTTACAGATAATAAGATGGATATTAGTATTAAAGACCCAATCGTAAATTCGGTTCGAACATTAAAAAACTAAGGTCTGGAAATTACATTCATTTGTAATCTCCAGACCTTGTTTATCATTAGAAGATAAGATTATTTCAGGTCATATTCTAAAGTTATCTCGGCTTTGAGAAGTTTGGATAAAGGGCAATTTTCCTTTGCTTTATTTGCGATCTTATCAAATTGCTCTTTATTAATACCGGGTACCGCAGCACTCAGGATCAGGTGAGATTTCGTGATCTCCCCATCTTCAAAAGTGATTTCAGAAGTTGTTTCCAGTTTATCAGGTTCAAAGCCTTCTTCGGTTAAAAAAGCAGATAACTGCATGCTGAAACATCCTGCATGGGCAGCACCCACTAGTTCCTCCGGATTAGTGCCTTTTCCATCCTCAAATCTGGTTTTGAAGGAATACTGAGCATCTTTTAGAACACCGCTTTCCAGGCTAACGGTTCCTTTTCCTTCTTTTATTGAGCCTTTCCAAACGGCCGATCCTTTTCTTTTCATAACAAATTTTTTAGTGATTCATATCTAAATTAAGAAGCTAAGACTGAATGAGAAAAGAATTATAATAACCTTAACCAATGAGAATTATTTAAAATAAAAAAGCCTGAAAATAACTTTCAGGCTTTTTAAAAAAATTATGTCTGGATAATTATTTGATCTCAACAACTTCAAGATCAAATACCAGATCTTTACCGGCTAATGGATGATTAGCATCTACTACAATACTTTCATCTTTTACTTCGGTTACAACCAGATTGATCTCGCGCCCATCTGGCCCTTTAGATACAAGTGGCATTCCAACTTCCGGCTTTAATTCTTCAGGCAACTGACTTTTTTCAACTTCCTGAATTAGTTCTGCTTTTGGCTCACCGTAAGCCTCTTCTTTTGGTATATTGATCGTTTTCTTTTCGTTTACTTCCATACCGATAAGACCTTCTTCAAAACCCGGGATAAGTTGACCCTGTCCTAGAGTAAATTCTATTGGCTCTCCGCGTTCTACTGAACTATCGAAAACCTGACCGTCTTCCAATTTCCCTGTGTAATGAACCTTAACGGCGTCATTTTGTTTTACTTGACTCATAAAAAGTATTTTTTCAATTTAAATTTTGGCTTCTAACTAATTTTCAGCCATTTACTACCCATTTGTGCAAGTACCCTGCCGAAAACCAGATAACCCGACAGAATAACCGATGTTGACGCATTTTGTCATATTTTCCTTAAATTAGGAACATTTCCCCATAGAAATCAACCTACTACTGTCAATCTAACTTACACCATATGAAAACTAGAGCAACTACCGGTAACCAGAATTCCCGCAGAGACTTTATAAAAAAATCTGCAATTACAGCAGTCGGGATTTCTATTGTTCCGCGTCATGTCCTGGGCGGCCCGGGATTTACCGCTCCCAGTGACAAATTGCTCATTGCCGGAATAGGGGTTGGAGGGAAAGGAGAATCTGACCTTACAAGTTTTTATGACAGCGGAAAAGCCGAGATCGCTTTTTTATGTGACGTGGATGACCGAAGGGCAGCCGCATCTGTTCAAAGATTTCCAAAGGCAAAATATTATAAAGATTACCGTGAGTTGTTCGATAAAGAAGCCGGAAATTTTGATGCGGTTTGTGTTTCTACACCAGATCATAACCACGCAGTACAAACCATGGCCGCAATTCAACGGGGTAAGCATGTCTATGTGCAAAAGCCCCTTACTCATGATATTTATGAAGCAAGAATGTTAACCGAAGCCGCCCAAAAGTATAAGGTAGTATCGCAAATGGGAAACCAGGGCGCTTCCGGAGATGGAGTAAGAAAAATGAAAGAATGGTATGAGGCTGGTTTAATTGGTGAAGTTGAAGAAGTATATGTTTGGACAAACAGGCCAGTGTGGCCCCAGGGAATTTCCTGGCCGGCATCCAACTCATCGGTTCCCAAAGAGCTGGACTGGAAATTATGGTTAGGTACCGCTCCTTATAAAGATTATGTAGATGGACTTGTGCCTTTCAACTGGCGAGGCTGGTGGGACTATGGTACCGGTGCTCTGGGTGATATGGGCTGTCATTTAATAGAACCACCTTTTAGTGTACTAGGTTTAAAATATCCTAAAGAGGTTGAATGTAGTGTGGGCAGTGTTTATGTAGATGAATTTAAACGCGGGTATTTCCCTGAAAGTTGTCCGCCGTCCAGCCATGTAATCATGAGTTTTGAGAATCCAAAAGGCGCAGGCAGGGATATCAAGCTACATTGGATGGATGGTGGGATTAAACCTATGAGACCCGAGGAATTAGGGCCCGAAGAGATTTTTGGTGATGGGGGCAATGGAGTACTTATCGTTGGTTCCAGGGCTAAAATGATGTGTGGTACTTATGGAGTAAATCCAAGGTTACTTACCACTTCTGAAACCGATGAAGTTAATGTTCCGCAAAAATATGAGCGGGTAGCGGGAGGAATGGATGGTCATTATGCCCAATGGGTGGATGCTGCCATTGCGGGTTATGGTGAAAAAGCATTAAGTTCGCCATTTAAAATTGCCGGGCCACTTACCGAGGCTCTATTGGTTGCTAATCTGGCTATTCGGGGATATGACATTCAGAAGACCAGGAAAGGTGACGATGGTAAAGATCAGGTATACTATCCCGGCCGTGATATAAAATTGATCTGGGATGCAGAGAACATGAAAGTCACTAACTTTGATGACGCAAATCAGTTTGTAAAGAGAGATTACCCCGATGGTTTTTCCTTATAGAGATAAATGCTAGTACTGGAACATTTATTCCGAAGATATAGGTTTACGCTCCGGCTTAACCTTTTTATACTTTGTATTCTAAGTATCTTAATATCCTGTAAAAAAAGAGATATAAAGGCAGATGAGGACTGGGTAACCATGTGCGTGACTGCCACCGCTTATAATTCGGTGGTTAATCAAACGGCAGGAAATCCCAGGATTACCGCCTGGGGAGATACGCTAAGACCAGGTATAAAAGCGGTGGCTGTTTCCAGGGACCTTATAAAATTAGGACTAACTCATAATTCTAGAATTAAAATAGAAGGGTTTAAAGGTACCTACCTTGTTAAGGATAAAATGCATTATAGATGGCGTAATCGCATTGATATTTATATGGGCAAGA
>JAHELO010000055.1 GCA_024644145.1 Christiangramia sp. | reverse complement strand
ATGGGTATAAGTTCCTCCAGAAGTAGTTTTTTTGCAGCGACCTGTCTACCATTCCAGTTAAAGATCGCCTCCATTCCTGTTCGGGCAGCCTTATAAAAATTTGCCCTCACATTCCTGAAATCCTCTTTCTCATGAATATTTCTAAATCTCTCAGGTCGTCCCATCATCAAACCAATCCAGAAGACCATATTAGCAATCTCATCTGATGTACTAGGCCCCGCAGGAATATATCTGCATTCTATACGTACATGCGGTTTGCTATTTCCCACCCCATAGCAAACCCTGTTCCAGCGGTAAACCGTACCGTTATGAAGATTAAGGGCTTTTAATTTAGGGATACCCTTGCGAGCCAGGATAGATAAGCTGTCACTTTCAAAATTTGAAGTGACCAGACTTCTGAATCTAGATATATTATCTTTAAATATATCAGAGATCCCGTTGGTTTCCCAATGCGAGCCAAAACTTACTCTTGCCTGGGTTTCATTAAGTACAAAGGAATTTGCACGGGTATCTGTACTTTGATTAAAGACCGCAATTCTTGATTCTGACCATAATTCTTTCCCAAATAGGATTGGAGAATTTACACAGGCACTTAATACCGGTCCCGCAATAGCCTGAGCCCAGTTATATTTTTCTATGAATTCATCTGGATTGATCTGTAAATGCATCTGGAAACTTGTATTACAGGCTTCCAGCATAACCGAATCATGTAATAGATTTAATTCATCAACCCCTTTAATATGAATCCAGAAATCCTGTAACCTGGAGCCTTTTATGGCTTCATTAAGCGCAAAATACCTCGGGATAGGAGTCATATAGTCTTCAGAAATATGCCTGAGTCTAAGGGTTGGAAGGATTCCGGTTAAAATAATTCTGCTGGAGTGTTTTTCAGCGATGTTACTAACTTTATTTAAATACTCATTAAGGGTTTTATGCATATCTGAAAAGCATGAGGACCCGAGTTCCATGGGATCTAGGTTTAATTCCAGATTATATCTCCCAATCTCTGTAGTGAAATGCGAATCATCCAGATCATGTAATATTTCCAGGCAATTATTTACAGGTAAAAAAGATTTATTGACCAGGCAGAATTCCTGCTCGGCCCCTATCCTAATGGGTGTTTTTTCTATGATATTGTTTTCTATCATATAATCCAGTGCCTCCAGGTCTTTTACCAGTTGATGCACGTATCGTGCTCTGTCCTTTTTTCTGCTTAATACAGAAACATTTAAATTTCCCATAATACCATATTGAATCTTCAAATAACTCATTATGGGAATATTAAAAAATGATAAAGGTCATCATTGAAATATTTTCATTCACTGTGGAATTGCTACTTTTACTGCATATTAAAAATCATGGATCAACGTTTCGGAAAAGAGGAGAAGCTTAAAAGCAAAAAACAAATAGACCGCTTATTTGTTGAGGGAAAAAGTTTAAAATCCTTTCCTTTAAAATTGGTTTATACGCCTATACATATTACAGAAGGTTCCAATCTAAAAACGGGAGTTTCAGTTCCTAAAAAACTGGTGAAGACTGCGGTTAGGCGTAATAGAATTAAACGCCTGATGCGGGAAGTTTTCAGAAAAAATAAGTATCTTGTTAACAGTCAATTATCCTCTCCTCATGCCTTCATGTTTATCTATATTTCCCGTGAAGAAATAACCTATGAAAAACTTGAGAAAAGCATGATTAAGATACTGGAGAAATTCAGTGAAATACACTAAGGTTATGAAAAAACGCATTAGCAGAATTCTGGTTTTACCCGTTGTTTTAGTCGGGATATTTATAGGTACCGTAAGCTTTAAGTCAGATTTTTTCGAAATCGCCAAGCAGATTGAGATCTTCACCACGCTTTTTAAGGAGATCAATATGAACTATGTTGATGAGACCAATCCGGCTGCCCTTATGAACACCGCCATCAAATCCATGCTCACAGATCTGGACCCTTATACCAATTACTGGAACGAGCAGGATGTAGAAGCTGCCAGAATCAATAGTGCAGGAGAATATACCGGTATAGGTGCACTGGTGAAAACAGGAAGTGAAGCAATTACAATTATTGAAGCTTATAAGGATTATCCCGCCGATAAGGCCGGTTTAAAGGCCGGAGATGAGATTATTAAGATTGGTAACATCAATGTCGCCGATTTTAAAGAAGATGCAGGAGAATTGCTTAATGGTGCTCCAGACAGTAAAATAGAAATCACCTACCGCAGACAGGGAAAAGTCCTTACCACCTCATTAAAAAGAGGAGCCGTAGAATTAAAGGCAGTTCCTTTCTATAAATTATTAGAAGACAAGTCTGGTTATATCGTACTATCCAGATTTAATGCAAAAGCCTCTGCCGAAGTGGCACGTGCCCTTAAGGATCTTAAAAACCAGGGCGCAGATAAGATCATTCTGGACCTACGGGGAAATCCCGGTGGTCTTTTGAATGAAGCCATTAATGTTAGTAATATTTTTATAAATGAAGGTGAACTTATCGTTACTACAAAATCGATTATTGAAAAATATAACAGGGAATACTACACTAAAAAAGAACCAATAGATACTAAGATTCCACTTGTTGTCCTGGTAGATGGCAGAAGTGCTTCTGCAAGTGAAATTGTAGCAGGAGCGATTCAGGATCTGGACCGCGGGGTGATCGTTGGAGCAAGGAGCTTCGGAAAAGGCCTCGTACAACGTCCCCGTGAACTCGCTTATGGAACGCAGCTTAAAATTACGATCTCCAGATACTATACCCCGAGTGGTAGGTGTATTCAGGCGCTGGATTACCGGAGAAGGACCGAAGAGGGAAAGGCTATACGCACCCGAGTTGAAGATTATAATGAATTTAAGACCAGGAACGGTCGTACTGTGTATGACGGGGGAGGAGTACTTCCAGATGTAAAACTGGAAACTTCTGAATTTAGTGATATTACCCAGTCGTTACTTATCCAGGATGCTATCTTTGATTATGCTACCAAATATTATTATTCCCATGATCTGGCCGCCCCGGAAAAGTTCAGTTTTACAGATTCAGATTTTCAGGATTTTAAGAGTTATCTCAAAAATTCAAAGTTTGAATATCAAACTGCTACCGAAAAGCAGTTACTTGAAATGATGGAAAAGGCTGAAGAGGAAAAACTTAATACCAGGATCGCTGCAGAAGTTGATAATATCAAAGCACAAATATCTACTTACAAGGCCCAGGAACTTGATGCTAAGAAACCAGAGATAGTTAGTTTACTAACAGATGAGATCATAAAAAGATATTTTTATAAAGAAGGATTATATGAATTTTATACCGGGAATAATCCTGAGATCAGCAAAGCCCAATCTATCCTAAGCAACCCTGCTGAGTATAATAAGATCCTTAAATAAAATAAAATTATTAAAAGGCCAATACCCTGGTACAGTAGAATTAATCTTACTTAAGAATTCTGGCAAATGTAAAACAGCTGGTATTAATCTTTTACCATGGCTATGTGAGGTATACCATCTTCCAGATATCCTTCGCCAACGGTTTTATAACCATGTGATTCGTAAAATTTAATAAGATATTGCTGTGCAGATAATTTAATACTGGTAGTATTAAACTCTTTCCTGATCGCGGCAGCTGAAGCCTGCATAATCGCATGACCATAACCAAACTTTCGTTCCCTTGCTTTAACTATTACCCTGCCTATTGAGGCCTGTTCAAAATAGTATCCGGGTCTGAAGCATCGGGTATACGCAACGATCTTATTGTTTTTATAACCTATTACATGTAACGCTTCTTCATCTTTACCATCAATATCCTGGTAAACACAATTCTGTTCCACTACAAAAACTTCAGATCTTAACTGAAGAATATCATAAAGTTCAGTGAGCTTTAATTCACTGAACTTTTTTACCTGAATATTTAAATCCATAGGTTATTAACAATGCTTTTTTGCAGGGATCTTATCTACTCTTCTTTGGTGACGACCTCCTTCAAAACCTGTAGTTACAAAGGTTGTAGTCATTTCAGTAGCAAGATCTTTAGACACAAATCTTGCAGGAATGCTTAATATATTAGCATCGTTATGTTCTCTGGCAAGTTTAGCGATCTCCTCTGTCCAGCAAAGTGCAGATCTTACACCCTGATGTTTATTAGCGGTCATATTTGCTCCATTCCCGCTACCACAAATTATAATACCCAGATCTGCTTTCTTGTTTTCAACATCTTCTGCAACCGGATGAACAAAATCAGGATAATCTACACTATCCTCGTTGTTGGTTCCATAATTAGTTACGGTATGACCCAGGGCTTCAAGTTTTTCCTGGATCAACTGTTTATAATCCACACCTGCGTGGTCGTTACCAATAGATATTTTCATAGTTGTATTGTTTGTGACAAAGTTAAAAAAAGAGGCTGTTAACCAGCTTATTTTTGATTGTTAATTACTTTTCTGAAACCGTTATTTTTCAACGCTTTAAAATTGACAGCCTATTGTTCAAAACATCTGATGATTTAGTAACAAAGAAATTTGGTTTTTAAGATTTTTATAACAATACCAGGAACAACTCCAATAAATCAAATAATAACTATAGAATTTTTTAGATAGTTATGAGCATATAAAAACACGTTATTGACAATTGTTAACTTCGAACTTTTCAATAATTCCTTTTAAAACAATTTTATGAACTTTTGTTAAGTAAATCTTAAAAACCTAACAGTACCAATTACTTAGGAATTAACAGCTGTGTTGATAAACTGTTATCAAGTGCTTACAACTGAAATACCAAACTTTCTTCAAAAAAATTGTTCTACAAATTAACACACCATCATATAACATCATTTTAATTTTTTAAAAAAGAAGAAATAATAAATATGATATATACTGTTTATAACTAAACGATCCTTAGATGGGAAGATTTGTCGTTTAGAGAATCTATTATTTGCTTTGCCCTTATAAGATCTGATGGATGTACCATTAATCTAATTCCGCCAAAGGCAAATGAGGATAGAGGAAGAAGGCCTATTAAGGTTTCATTCTGGAAGTAATGCCGTATGTGTGCCTCCTCGAACTTAAGTTTAAGAACAAAATATTCGTGTGGATAGGTGAACGTAGCCAGGCATATATAATCTTTCATAAGGAAAAGAATTAACCTAACTAAAGATAAGATTTAATCGCGGAAAGTAGATGCTACATTAGGAGTATTATCGGCCTTCTCCTCCAAAAAGAATTCTGTCTTTTTTTCAAGAGATCGGTTTATGGAAGCCACAACAAAAAGAATCCCAAAAATAAATATCAGGAAAAATAAAACTGAAAATTTAAGTGACTTGCTGACTTTCATAATTCTAAACCAAATTTAGGTACAGTAGTCGGGGGGAATGTTAAAGTAAAATTAAGAAAAAATTAAGATTTAGAACTAGACTTTTCTAAAAAATATCTAAAAAAAAATTGTTGACCCATGAAATCTATCTGTTTACCCATCAATGACTTAACAAAACTTTAAACTGAAATTCTTTAAGTGTTGGTAGAATGGCGTAATTTTATCGTATACTAAGTGATAATGAAGAAAAAAAACAATAGCAAATCTAAAATACAAGGCAACCTTTCCAGAAGTATCATCGATATACTTCGTAAAAATTCCGGTAAAACATATAATTACAAACAAATCGCTTCCAGCCTTGGTGTTAATGATGCCAGTAGCAGGAACCAGATCATTAAGAAGTTAGCTCAACTCGCAGCTAAAAAGCAAATTATAGAAGTGGACCGGGGTAAATTCAAGATCGAGGAAAGTAAAAATTATTATACCGGTGTATTAGATCTCACAACCAAAGGTTATGGATACGTAATGGTAGAAGAGCTGGCAGATGATATTTTTATTGCCAATAAAGATCTTAATGCCGCTTTTGATGGTGATACTGTAGAGATCTATGTTTATAATCGCAGGAGAAGAAAACGCTCTGAAGGTGAGATCACAAAAATTGTAAAGAGAAAAAGAACTGAATTCGTAGGGACACTTCAGCAAAAGAAAGACTTTGGATTTGTGGTTATAGACGATAAATCCATGTATACAGATTTCTTTGTTTCAGGCAATAAGATGAATGGCGCTGAGAATGGGGACAAAGTGGTTGTAGAATTTGAAGAATGGCCAGAAAAAGCAGATTCTCCTTTTGGTAGGATCACCAGGGTATTAGGTACTCCCGGTGAACATCATACCGAAATTCATTCTATCCTGGCGCAATATGGATTACCACATGATTTCCCTGAAGAGGTAGAAGAATACGCCAACCAGATAGATACTTCTATAAATGATGAGGAGATCAGTAAAAGGCGAGATATGAGAGATGTACTCACTTTTACAATAGATCCTAAGGATGCTAAAGATTTTGATGATGCTTTAAGTTTTCAAAAACTTGAAAATGGAAATTATGAGATAGGGATTCATATTGCAGATGTATCACATTATCTGCAGCCGGGAACCATTCTGGATGAAGAAGCCTATGACAGGGCAACCTCGGTTTACCTTGTGGACAGGGTAGTGCCTATGCTTCCAGAAATTCTTTCTAATAATGCCTGTTCTCTCAGGCCCAAAGAGGAAAAGTTCACCTTTTCTGCAGTGTTTGAAATAGACGATAATGCGAATGTAAAAGACCAGTGGTTTGGCCGAACGGTAACTTATTCAGATGAGCGTTTTGCATATGAAGAGGCGCAGCACATACTTGAAACCGGAACTGGAACCATTCCAGATGATGTCTCTATTAGAAAACATTCATATACCGTTAGGGGTGCATTAGTAGAAGCAGTGGTTACTTTAAACAGGCTGGCTAAAAAAATGCGGTCCCGCAGGATGAGGGATGGTGCTATTTCATTTGATAAAGTTGAGGTAAAATTCAATTTGAACGAAGATAATAATCCGGTAGGTGTATTTTTTAAGACTGCTAAAGACGCGAATAAACTTATTGAGGAATTCATGCTGCTGGCTAATAAAAAAGTAGCAGAATTCATTGGAAAACAAAGTCCTAAGAAAACATTTGTATATAGATGTCATGACGAACCAGATGATCAGAAACTGGCCTCACTTCAAACAATTGTTGGCAGGTTTGGGCATAAACTAAACCTGAAAGATAGAAGTACTACCACCTCCTCTTTAAATAAATTACTGGAGGATGTGCAGGGTAGAAAGGAGCAGAACATGGTAGACACGCTTGCAATAAGAACCATGAGCAAAGCTTATTATGGAACCGATAATATTGGTCACTACGGTCTTGCTTTCGATTACTATACACATTTTACTTCCCCAATTAGGAGATATCCGGATGTTATGGTTCATAGGCTGCTTCAGCACTATTTAGATGGCTCCAAATCTGCAAACGAAGAGGAATATGAAGCAAAATGTCATCACAGTAGTGAAATGGAAAACCTGGCTACCAATGCTGAAAGGGATTCCATTAAATACATGCAGGTAAAATTTATGCAGGATCATGAAAATGAGGAATTCCTTGGAGTAATTTCCGGCGTGACTGAATGGGGAATCTTCGTTGAAATCGTGGAAAATAAATGTGAAGGCATGATACGTCTAAGGGATATGAATGATGATCATTATGAATTTAACCCTGATGAATTTGCCGTAACCGGTAAAAAAACTGGTCAGACATACACTCTTGGCGATGAAGTTTATGTAAAAGTTAAAAATGCCGATCTGGTAAGAAGGCATCTTGATTTTACTTTATTGGGTAATAGAGAAGAAGTGGAAGCAGATGGAAATTAAGTTTCTGGATCGCTAAATAAAATTTAGCCTGGATAAGGCTATTTTATACTTAAGGAGTAAAAAGTTTACATTTGCAAAACAACTTAACTGTATGTTACAGGACGTTTTAGCTGCCCTGCCTCTGGGAATTTTTCTGGCTTTTCTATTTGGCCCGGTGTTTTTTGTATTACTGGAAACTGCTGCCATTAAAGGTTTTAGAGCTGCTTTTGCATTAGATCTGGGGGTAATAGCTGCAGATGTTGTTTTTATAGCCATCGCCTACTTTAGTACCACTAAACTACTTGAACGTCTCAAGGATGATCCTGCCTTATTTATTTTCGGTGGAATGATTCTTACTACCTATGGGGTTATGAGTTTCCTGCAGACTAAAAAAGTATTAACTACAGATGATGAGACGCCAGAAATAAGAAAGTTGGGTAAAAGCGACTATTTCAGCCTATTTGCAAAGGGTTTTCTGCTCAATTTTATAAATATTGGTGTTCTGGGATTCTGGCTGGGAGTTATCATCGTATTCGGCCCTAAACTAGATATGGATGCGAACAGGATCTCTGTTTTCCTTAGCAGTGTACTTCTCATCTATCTTGTTGTAGATATCGCGAAAATATTGCTGGCGAAGAAACTCAATAGAAAATTAACGCCCAATCGTATATATGTGATGAAGAAGGCTATTAGTATTCTTTTGATTCTATTTGGCGGAGTATTGATCTTTCAGGGTGTTTTTCCAGATCAGGTGGAGGAGATTAAGGATCAGATAG